>NZ_JACHVB010000053.1 GCF_014230085.1 Ruficoccus amylovorans
ACCACCCATCTTGATCGCGCCCTCAAGCACGAGAAGGAACTCAAACAGGGGATTGCCCTGCAAGAGCAAGGCCTGCCGGTCCCTTCGCACCTCTTTGGCGCACCTACGCGGAAAATCCTCGATCTGGTAGCCGACTACGAACGGTCACACACAGCCAAGCGGTTACGGCAAAAGCACATCCACGACACGGTGACGCGCATCAAGACGCTGGCCGAAGTCTGCAACTGGGAAGACCTGGGCGACATTACGCCAACTGGCTTCGAACAGTGGCGCGGGCAAGTGCCGGTTTGCGAGCGGACAGGCCGGGAGCTTTCAGCCAAGACGATCAACGAGTACCTGCTGAGCATGCGGGCCTTTCTCAACTGGCTGAAAAAGCAGGGGATCATTGAGCGCGATCCGCTGGAGTACGTCGAGAAGTGCGAGACGCGGGGCAATGAGACCAAGAACCGCCGCGAGTGGACGGATGACGAGCTTGAAACGTTCATGCGCTACGGGAAGCCACCCCATCGGGCAGACTATCGCATCGGAATATGGCTGCTGCACTGGACCGGCTTGCGCAAAAACGAGCTGCAAAACCCGCGTTGGGGTGACGTGTTCATCGATGACGGGAAGGCACAAGCCATCATCCGCGCCAAGTACTCAAAAGGCCGAACCAGCGAGCAAATCCCCCTTATGCCTAAGGTTGTGGCTCAATTGCACTCCATGCGGCCGAAGAAATGGAAGCCGGAGGACAAGGTTTTGCCGTTCCGGCTGCCCGGCTCCGAACAGTTTCGCGTCGATCAGGAACGCGCCGGATTGGTGTACAAAAATGAGTTCGGGGACCACGATTTCCACTCCCTGCGCTACTCACACGGCCACTGGCTAGCTGTGCGTGGCGTTCCTTTGCTCGTTATTCAGGCCATCCTACGACACAAAGATCCTTCGACCACAGCCCGGCACTATATGAACATCGCCAAGCTGGCGGCTAACAAGACGCTGGAGGAAGTTTATGCCTCAGAGGGGTGCACTCCAAATTGCACTCCATTCGACGGCCAAGAAGGGCTTTCACGGTCACAAAACGTCACAAAATCGGGCAAACTTGAAGTTTTGCAAATTGCTGTTGGTGACGCGCTTAGTCGCGCTTTGGCCCCCTTTGTCACACAGGGTCTCAACCCTGTAAGTGGCTGCCCAAGCGTGGCACTCTTCGGAAAGTTGAAGATTTTCTCCGCAATCTCCGAAGGTCGAAAAGCTGTTAACTAATGGGTTTTCAGGCCGCTTCGGGCACCTCCTCCCTGTTTTCCGGGGGCTCGTCGGGGTCCGGCACCCGGTGGTAGTAGTTCAGGAGCCCGCCTAACCGTTCACTTTTTACGATCAGGCCCTCGCAACCCTTTGTCCGTGGGGCTTGCGGGAACGGGATCTGGTTGTCCAGACCCTGGTGATTGCGTTCTCCGTGGTAATGTTTCACGAACTCGGAGACCGCTTTTCGCAGGGATTTCTCCCCGAAGAAAATCAGCCGGTCCAGGCACTCCCGTTTGATCGAGGAAACGAAGCTCTCGGCGTAACCGTTCTGCTCGGGATAGCCCACGCTTGTCTGGATGAGATCGACTCCGGCACTTTTGAGGGTGTTCCGGAACTGGTGGGTGTAAAGCGCGTCGTGATCGCAGATGAAATAGTCCATGCCTTTCAGAAAGCCGTCTTCGGCGTCCGTCAGATTGCGGGCCACCTGCGCCATCACCTGGCCGTTGACCTGACAGCCGATATGGGCGATGTGAACTTCGCGGCGGGCAAGGTTCATCACGAAGAACGTGTGATAGCGCACCAGCCCACCCAGGGTCCAGACCTCTGTTGTCAGGAAGTCAGCGACCGAGATGACGGACAGGTGCGTTCGGATGAAGCGTTTCCAGTTGCTTTCCTTGCCCCGGTCCGGGGAGGGCTCAATGCCCGCCGCCCGGAGGATGTTCCCAACCGTGGTTCGGCTGATCGTATAGCCGATGTTCGAGAGCGCTCCCTGAATCCGGCCATATCCCCACCCTGTGTTTTCGACCGCGAATTTCAGGCAAAGCTCCCGGATCGCCGCCATGCGGCTCTGTCCTGAGGTTTTCACTTTCGTCTTGGCCGTGTATTTGAGCTGCACGAACCGGCGATGCCACGCATAAAGAGTCTCGGGCTTCACGAGGTTGGCGTACTGCATCAACTGCGTCCAACGGAGCTTTCTGCCCCTGATCGCCAGATTCCGGCGCTGGGCATTGCTCAACCGAAGCTTCTTGCCTGTCGCGTCAAACTGCTCCTTGAGGACACGGTTTTCCTCCAGCAGATAGTCGATCACCAACTGCTGGCGACGGCCAATCCAGCCCGCCATGAAGCCCAGAAACGTTGAGAGTTGATTATTCAAGAAATGGTTTCTACACTTCCGTAAATTGCTGTCAATGGTGGGGTTCTCCTCGTTGATGGCATTTCCCTTTGCCCATGCTGAATTAGTTTCAGACCCTTGATAACTCTGCAGACATGACTCTCGAACGCCAACTCGAAGAAAACCTCATCCAGAAGCTCCGGAGCCTAAAATACGATTACCGAGAGGATATTCGTGACCGTGACGCCCTGGAACGCAATTTTCGCGATAAATTTGAGGCTCTGAACCGCGTCCAGCTTACCGATAGTGAATTCAAGCGCCTGATGGAGGAAATCATCACGGCGGACGTGTACGCTGCCGCCCGGACACTTCGTGAACGAAATAGCTTCGTCCGCGATGACGGCACCCCGCTCAATTACACCTTAGTCAATATCCGGGACTGGTGTAAAAATACGTTCGAGGTGGTTAACCAGTTACGGATCAACACGGACAATAGCCACCACCGCTACGACGTCATCTTGCTTATCAATGGAGTACCGGTCGCCCAGGTGGAATTGAAGTCACTTGGCATCAATCCACGCCGAGCCATGGAGCAGATCGTCGAATATAAGAACGATCCCGGCAACGGTTACACTCGAACCCTGCTGTGCTTCATGCAGCTCTTTATTGTCAGTAACCGGGACAGCACCTACTACTTCGCCAACAACAATAGCCGCCATTTCGCCTTCAATGCCGAGGAGCGTTTCCTGCCGATCTACCAATTCGCCAGCGAGGACAATAAGAAGATCACCCATCTGGACAGCTTCGCGGAGACATTTTTGGTAAAATGCACGCTTGGGCAGATGATCAGCCGCTACATGGTGCTGATTGCCAGCGAGCAAAAGCTACTCATGATGCGCCCGTACCAGATCTATGCGGTCAAGGCCATCGTGGACTGCATCCACCAGAACTGCGGAAACGGCTATATTTGGCATACCACCGGCAGTGGAAAAACCCTGACATCCTTCAAAGCTTCTACCCTGCTGAAGGACAATCCCGATATAGAAAAGTGCCTCTTCGTCGTAGACCGCAAGGACCTTGACCGGCAGACCCGGGAGGAATTCAACAAATTTCAAGAGGGATGCGTCGAGGAAAACACCAACACGAAGTCTCTCGTTCGCCGTCTGCTCTCGACCGACTACGCCGACAAGGTCATCGTAACCACGATCCAGAAGCTCGGCCTAGCACTAGACGAGACCAGCAGGCGCAACCAGCAGCAGAAAAAGGACGGCCAGCCGACCTACAAGGAGCAGCTTGAGCCCCTACGGGACAAACGTATGGTCTTCATCTTTGATGAGTGTCACCGCTCCCAATTCGGGGATAACCACCGGGCGATCAAGGAGTTTTTCCCTAACTCCCAGCTTTTCGGCTTCACGGGCACTCCCATCTTTGATCAAAACGCCAGCTATCAGCAGATTACGGGGCAGCAAGCAACCTACCGCACGACCGAGGACCTTTTTCAGAAGCAGCTCCACGCCTACACCATCACCCATGCCATTGAGGACGGCAACGTCCTTCGTTTCCACATTGATTACTACAAGCCCGAGGGTGAGAACGCACCCCGTCCCGGTGAATCACTGGCCAAAAAAGCCGTCGTTGAGGCCATCCTGACCAAACATGACAGCGCCACCGCCGGACGCCGGTTTAATGCAATCCTCGCAACATCTTCCATTAACGATGCCATCGAGTATTACCGCCTTTTCAAGGAGATACAGTCCGGGAAACAGGCAGCCGATCCAGACTTTTTACCCCTGAACGTCGCCTGCGTCTTCTCTCCCCCCGCTGAAGGGAACAAAGACGTGCAGCAGATTCAGGAGGACCTTCCGCAGGAGAAGGCCGACAATGAGGTTGATCCCGAGGCGAAAAAAGATGCCCTGAAGGAGATCATTGCCGATTACAACAGCGGCTATGGCACGGGGCACCGCATTAGCGAATTCGACCTATACTATCAGGATGTGCAAAAGCGCATCAAGGACCAGCAGTTCCCCAATCAGGACCTGCCGCACGAGCAGAAAATCGACATCATCATTGTCGTGGACATGCTCCTCACCGGCTTTGATTCCAAATACTTGAATACGCTCTACGTCGATAAGAACCTCAAGCACCACCAGTTGATTCAGGCGTTCTCCCGGACGAATCGTGTGCTCAACGGCACCAAGCCCTACGGCAACATCCTCGACTTCCGCCAGCAGGAGCAGGCAGTCGATGAGGCTATCGCTCTCTTCTCCGGCGAAAAGACCGATCAGGCTCGGGAAATCTGGCTGGTGGACAAGGCTCCCCACGTCATTGACAAGCTGCAAAGCGCCGTGAAGAACTTGGGCGACTTCATGCAGTCCCAGGGGCTCACCTGCGCCCCGCAGGATGTTCCCAACCTCCGGGGTGATGAAGCCCGGAGCGAGTTCATCAACCGCTTCAAGGAGGTCCAGCGTCTCAAAACCCAACTCGACCAATACACAGACCTCACCGACGAAAACAAAGCGGTCATCGAGGGAATTCTGCCCAGGGATGACTTGCAGGCCTTCCGGGGTGTCTATCTTGAAACCGCCCAGCGACTCAAGGAGCAGCGGGGCAAAAGCACCACCGAGGACATTCCACCTGCCGTACAGGAGCTGGATTTCGAGTTTGTCCTCTTCGCTTCTGCCCTCATCGATTATGACTACATCATGGGGTTGATTGCCCGCTTCTCGCAAAAGGAGCCCGGCAAGCTGCGGCTAAGCCGTCAGCAACTTGTCGGCCTCATCCAGTCCGACTCCAAGTTCATGGACGAGCGCGAGGATATAGCCGACTACATCAATACGTTGCGGGAGGGCGAGGGTCTTAGCGAGGACGCCATTCGCGAGGGATATCAGCGTTTCAAGGCGGAAAAACAGGCACGGGACATCACTGATCTGGCCACCCGCCACGGTCTAGAACCTGCCGCCCTGCAAGGCTTCGTGGACGGGATTCTGCAACGCATGATCTTCGACGGCGAACAGTTGAGCGACCTCCTCGCGCCCTTGGGGCTCGGTTGGAAAGCACGCACGCAAAAGGAACTGGCCCTCATGGATGACCTGACCCCCATCTTGCGTAAACGTGCCCAAGGGCGTGACATCTCCGGACTATCCGCCTATGAGCAATAAAGCTGCCATGAAAAAGGATACGAAATCGACTTTGACGCCCAAACTGCGGTTTCCAGAGTTTCGGGGCACAGAGGGCTGGAAACTCATTTCTCTTGGGGAAGCATCTGTGCCGGTAACGAAGCGGGTGGGACAACGAAAATTAACCCCCGTCAGCATATCCGCTGGCATTGGCTTCGTTCCTCAGGCTGAAAAATTCGGCAGGGATATTTCAGGGAAGCAATATCAACTCTACACCTTGGTTAGCGATGGCGACTTTGTTTACAACAAAGGCAACTCTCTTAAATTCCCTCAGGGCTGTGTCTACCAATTGCAGGGTTGGGGGTGGTCGGCCCCCACTTTTCGTACCAGAGCGATGAGACGCTGGCTGGGTAGGATTATGTTGGTTGGGTTATGGTTTGCGGGAGTGCTTGGTGCAGTGAGCCCGTAGGGCGAACGGAGCCAAGCACTGCCTTGGTTTGATGCCAGAGTTTGGCAAAGGCGTCGGGGGATATAAAGCCCAAACGGCTGTGCGGATGCTGGCTGTTGTATTTGCGTCGCCAGTTTTCGATGACGACGCGCGCTTCGGTCAGGGAGAGGAACCACTCCTGCTTGAGGCACTCGTCCTGCAGGCGGTTGTGGAAGCTCTCCACGTGAGGGTTTTGCCAGGGCGAGCCCGGCTCGATGTAGAGGGTTTTGATGCGTTTGGATTCCAGGTAGTCCTTGGTCGCCGTAGCGATAAACTCCGGCCCGTTGTCGGAACGGATGTGCTCGGGAGCACCGTGCTTGGCGATGGCTTTGTCCAAGGCCGCGACGATGTCGGCTGACTTCAGCCCGCGAGCCACCGTCAGGCTGATGCACTGGCGGGTAAACTCGTCGATCAGACTGAGCACCCGCAGAGGCGCTCCATTGTCGGTGCGATCCGCCACGAAGTCCCAACTCCACACGTGCCGCGGATGCGTCGCCGCGGTCGGGATCTTGCCGGTGGACTTGCCCTGACGCCGTTGCCGGGGGCGCGGCGGCTTCACGCCCAGCCCTTCAGCCCGGCGTACCTTTTGTACCAGCTTGCGGCTGACCTGCCAGCCTTCGTTGGCCAGCAGCGCTCGTACGCGACGATAACCGTAGCGCGGGTTGGTCCGGCTCACCGCGATGATCGCACGCACGAGGCGAACCATCTTGTCGGTGGCGGTTTTAGCCCGGTAGCAGAAGCTCGACCAGTGCAGACGAAGATACCGACAGGCGGCCCGTAACGAGCACGTTCCCGACTCGGCCACCTCGCGCACCGCTTCGCGCTTGTGCCCCGGGCTTACCATTTTTTTGCGTTTACCTGCTCCAGTACTTTGATGTTCAAAAGCTGGTCGGCCACCAGTTTCTTCAGCTCGGCGTTCTCGCGCTCAAGCTCCTTCAGACGCTTCACATCGCGCAGCTCCATCTGTCCGTACTTGCTCTTCCAACGATGGAAGCTCGCTTTGCTCACATTGTGCTCGCGGCAAACATCGTCCACGCTGCGGCCTTCGTCTGCCTCGCGCAGGAGCGCCACGATTTGCTCTTCGGTGTATCTCTTTCGTTTCATACTTCTGGTCGGGTTCTACCCGCCAGGGTCTCAAACGCAATGGTACGATTCTAGGAGGTCACGCCA
>NZ_JACHVB010000054.1 GCF_014230085.1 Ruficoccus amylovorans
AATGGAGTGCAATTTGGAGTGCACCCCTCTGAGGCATAAACTTCCTCCAGCGTCTTGTTAGCCGCCAGCTTGGCGATGTTCATATAGTGCCGGGCTGTGGTCGAAGGATCTTTGTGTCGTAGGATGGCCTGAATAACGAGCAAAGGAACGCCACGCACAGCTAGCCAGTGGCCGTGTGAGTAGCGCAGGGAGTGGAAATCGTGGTCCCCGAACTCATTTTTGTACACCAATCCGGCGCGTTCCTGATCGACGCGAAACTGTTCGGAGCCGGGCAGCCGGAACGGCAAAACCTTGTCCTCCGGCTTCCATTTCTTCGGCCGCATGGAGTGCAATTGAGCCACAACCTTAGGCATAAGGGGGATTTGCTCGCTGGTTCGGCCTTTTGAGTACTTGGCGCGGATGATGGCTTGTGCCTTCCCGTCATCGATGAACACGTCACCCCAACGCGGGTTTTGCAGCTCGTTTTTGCGCAAGCCGGTCCAGTGCAGCAGCCATATTCCGATGCGATAGTCTGCCCGATGGGGTGGCTTCCCGTAGCGCATGAACGTTTCAAGCTCGTCATCCGTCCACTCGCGGCGGTTCTTGGTCTCATTGCCCCGCGTCTCGCACTTCTCGACGTACTCCAGCGGATCGCGCTCAATGATCCCCTGCTTTTTCAGCCAGTTGAGAAAGGCCCGCATGCTCAGCAGGTACTCGTTGATCGTCTTGGCTGAAAGCTCCCGGCCTGTCCGCTCGCAAACCGGCACTTGCCCGCGCCACTGTTCGAAGCCAGTTGGCGTAATGTCGCCCAGGTCTTCCCAGTTGCAGACTTCGGCCAGCGTCTTGATGCGCGTCACCGTGTCGTGGATGTGCTTTTGCCGTAACCGCTTGGCTGTGTGTGACCGTTCGTAGTCGGCTACCAGATCGAGGATTTTCCGCGTAGGTGCGCCAAAGAGGTGCGAAGGGACCGGCAGGCCTTGCTCTTGCAGGGCAATCCCCTGTTTGAGTTCCTTCTCGTGCTTGAGGGCGCGATCAAGATGGGTGGTTCGTAGCGAGCGAGTTGTTTTCTTGCCGTTGATCCAGACGGAGCAGGAGTAGGTTTTAGAGAACTTCCCGTTGCCGCGGGGTTGCCTGAAAACGCTCATCAGATCAGGCCATAGAGGCTTTTAGGTGGCGCTCTGCGAACTTCTTCAAGTCCCGCAGTCGGTAACGCACGTTGCGCGGCCCAAAGACCACCTTCTTGAGGCCCATATCAACAAAGCGCGGTATCTGCCGCGTCGAGCAGCGGTAAAAGGCAGCCGCTTCCTCGCGGGTCAGCAGGCTGTCGTCGTTCAGGATTTCCTTGATTTCACTCATTGTTTTTTACCTTTCCCAGTTTGGATTGATTTTTTTGGTCGGATGGCGTCTGTCAGCCCACCGATTGATGCGCTGGCAAATTCTTTGAAAAAGTCCCAATAGCTCATGCCGTTTTGCTCAAGCATGACCCCAAGCGGAATGCGCTCATTACTTTTGCGCCACTCCAGAAAATCCCCCCTCCAGTCCGGGTGCGCTCCTTCGAGCTCTTCGCGAGTTACCGTTCCCTTAATGATGGCGCGATCTTCAATGTCTCTGCGCCACTGTTGTGCCTCGATTACGGGCACATAACCGTAAGGCGAATCACGGTAAGTCTTTTTCTTTCCCCACAGGTTGGTTGCCTGATGGGTCGTATGGAAAAGGAAGATCGTTAAGGTGCCTTCCTTGATCTTCTTGTGAACCGCTGCCCGCGTGACGGGGCAATACATACAGACCCCACCGGGAGACACGCAAGGGCCGACCAGCTCAGTCACAGCATTAAACCAAGCCCCGCACTCTTCGCTGGGACCGTCCTTACGGTAAATCCGCGTCCCCGGATCGGGCTCCCCAAGTACAGGATAAAGCGACTCTGGCACCTCGACGTAATCGATCATGGTGCCCGATTGTGTCTATGGGTTTTCTTTTGTCAACTATGTATCCTGGTTTTAAACTCAGAACCAAGCGTTATCCATGTCCCAACTGTTTGTCTTTTCTTGGATTGTTGATCGATGGGTCATAAAGGCCTGCCTAAATTCCTTGTAGATGCAGGACAAATATTCTCTTGATGTTTTTTCAAAATAAACGGTTTTTCCTTGGTACACGACAACAGTTCCGCCGTTTTCATTAAACGTTCCCATCGTTCCGAATTGCGCTGCAAGTCTCAGCGTATCGTCCCGGGTTCCAATGATTCGACATCGGTCGTTTTGTTATCTTTCAATCCTTTTGACACGTCCCTGTCGGCATGAGCGCCGACATCGAAGCCGACACCGGGATTACCACTGAAGCCAGTAACTGGGTCTTTGACGAGCACGTCGCCCCGCATTTCGATGAACACGTCCGCAAGAGCGTTCCTGAATACGACCGGGTGCAGGAACTCGCCGCCACGTTCTCGGACTGGTTCACGCACCCCGATTGCACCGTGCTGGACTTTGGCGCGGCCACCGGCGAAACCCTGCGTCTGATCCGTAAACGCCACCGTAAAGCCCTTACGCTGATCGGCTACGATAACTCGCAGGCCATGATCGCTCAGGCGGCCAGCAATGGCATTGAGGTTACGTTCACCGACCTTGAACGCCTTTCGGATATTCCCCCCTTCTCCTACGGCGTGGCGCTGTACACCCTGCAATTCCTGCATCCCCAGGCCCGCCAGCAACTCGTGTATCAAATCGCCAATACCATTGAGCGCGGCGGGGGCCTGTTTGTGGTGGAAAAGGTGCTCGGCAGCTATCCCACCACGCAGGACATCATCCAGCAGCTTTATTGGGACATGAAGATTAGCAACGGCCTGACCCCGGCCCAAGTTATCAACAAGGCCCACGCCCTGCGCGGGTGCATATTCCCGAAGACGATTGCCGAAAACGAAGCCGAGTTCCGCGCCGCTGGTTTCTCGCAGATCGAACTTGTCTTCAAGGATCTCCAGTTCTGCGGCTGGCTCCTGATTCGGTAGGCCGCGATGAGCATCAACAGTGAAGCGGCGGAAAACGTTCTCCAAAAGGATTTGGAGAACGTGATCAAGAAGGTCGCCGGGGGCAAAACGCTGACCTCGGCGGAACGGGCGCGGGTGGAGGCGCTGGCCGCTGGCTCTCAGGACTCGACCACCTACGCCAAGAACCTTGTTCAGCTAGCGGAGATCCTTGGGGTCACGCGTCGGACCCTGAGGCGACTTCGATTAACCTCGCGGATCCCTCTCCTATCAGGGAGGTTTTGACATGCGCGTAAAGACCGGTAGCAGCCAAAGCAATCTCTTCGAGATATTGAAACATGCGGACAGCACTTCGCAGCGTAAGAGCAGTCTGGATCGTCTGGAGGTGATTGACTGGGAGGCTTTTCGTTCGTTGCTTGAAGAACGCCTGGCCTACGGCGACCAAAGCAAGGGCGGGCGCATCCCGTGGTGCCCGGTGTTGATGCTGAAGGTGCTGGTGTTGCAGCGCTTCTTCGACCTTTCCGATCAGGAGACGGAGTTTCAGATTCTGGATCGCTTCAGCTTTCTGCGTTTTGTGGGGCTGGGCCCTGGCGATGGGGCTCCTGACCACGCCACGATCTGGGCTTTTAAGGAGCGCCTCGGAGCCGAGGGGATGGTTGCGGTGTTCGAGTTGTTCAACGAACAACTGCGCGCTCAGGGCTTGATTGCCAGTTGCGGCAAGATCATCGACGCCAGCTTCATCGAAGCGCCGAAGCAGCGCAACCGCCGCCACGAGAACGCGCAGATCAAACGCGGCGAGGTGCCCGAGCGCATCGCCCGCAAGGCGCGCCGGGCCTGCCAGAAGGACCTGGACGCGCGTTGGACCAAGAAAAACAACCAGAGTTATTACGGCTACAAAAACCACGTCAAAGTTGATGCGGCCAGCAAGTTTATCGAGACCTTCACCGTCACAAACGCCGCCGTTCATGACTCTCAGCCGGTCGGGGAGCTGCTGCGTGAAAGCGACCGAGAGGCCGTACTGTGGGCCGACAGCGCCTACGTCGGGCCGTTCATCGCGGCGCTGCTCAAAGGCTTCGCCATGCTCGCCAACATCTGCGAAAAAGCTACTGCTACGCGTCCGCTCAGCCGCGAACAAAAACGCGCCAACAAGGAAAAGAGCCGCATCCGCTCACGCGTCGAACACGCCTTCGGGCGTATCGCCCAGTTTGGTGGTGATCGCTTCCGACGCATCGGCCAGCGGCGATGTCGCTTCGAAACCGCCCTTACCAATCTCACCTACAACCTCGACCGCTATGCCATGTTCCATGCCAGGGCGTGAGCCTACCCAACCGGGCGATAATCGCCCAAATCAGCCTCTAAACGAGGCCAAAACAACCATGGACGGTGCCGTCAAAGGCCGCTCTGGCCGCTCGGTGAGTATCTGAAATCTTGCAGGTGACATGATCGCTCAAAATCATCTCCTTAATCGAAGTCCCCTTTACGCGCATGTCAAAACCTCTCTGATAGGAGAGGGATCCGCGAGGTTAATCGAAGTCGCCTTACCTGAACACGCCCTAGTCGTGTCGTTTGGTTGCGTGGAAGAACTGCTGACATTGGCATCGTAAGATATCATCTGTTCCAGTAACTAGTGGAAACTTTGTTTTTCATCGTGAAATAAGGGAGTTGTGCCCTGCTCTGGAAAGGCGGTGAACGACGCTTTCCCGTGTCATTAACTGGTAGTCGATAACGGTGTAGCGGGAGATTGCTGCCCTCTTTAGGGAGGCGTCAATAGCGTCCACGGCCATCGTGGCCACCTGACGGTAGTTTTGTGTGATTGTGGTCTGGGGGGGGAGACAATAGCGGGAGACGACCGCGCGCTCGGAGGCGATGAGGGAAATATCCTCGGGGACGCGGCGACCGAGCAGGTTGAGCGCGTAGGCGGTGATGATACCGCCCATGCCTCCGGGGGCGAAAATCGCGTCAACTTTATGGCGCAGGAGCTTAGCGGTTTCCTCCATATACGCCTCCTCGCCCACGAGTCGGACGAAGCTCTCAGCGCTGGGAAGCCCATGGGTGGCGAGTGCTGACTGGATGAAATGTACACGTTGCTGAGCATTTCCGAGTTTGGTGTTGCTGACCAGGCAGCCGATGCGGCGGTGTCCGCTTTTTACGAGATGCTCGATCGCCAGCTCCATACCTTGTTTCTCGTTTGAGCGAACGGAAAACACGTGGCTTTGCTTTTTCGGGGTCTCCCGGTCGATCAAAATCAGCGGCACCTGAAAGCGCCGGCTCCAGTTTTCCCACGGCAGCTCGGCGGCGCTGATCTGGATTGCCGCGCAGAACTGGGTGTACTCTAGTCGGTCATGGTTGTCCTCGGGCAGGATTTCGATTCGGTAGCCGCGCTGTCCGGCGGTCTCGGCTAGGTGCGCTGTCACCATGTCCACATAGCTCTGCACGGGGTGTTCGGTTCTTGAGGGCGTAATTAGGATGACCGTGCGTCTGCGATTGGAGAGGCGGGGGACGTAGTTGTGCCTGCGGGCGACGCTTAGGACGTGCTCACGGACGGTTTCTTTGACGTTGGGGTGGTTGCTGAAAACGCGCGACACCGTCGCCATTGAGACCTTGGCCTCAGCAGCTATCTCTTTGATTGTGGGCATGGTTTATTTGGAAATAAATTGAAAATAGATAGCATTTACATCCATGTTTACACTAAATTTTCAAGATTAAACTTGCTGGAGCCGATTCGATCTTGTCATTATTTTGGGTGTCAACGAAACGTTCAATCTACCCTCAACGCGCATGAGCGAGAATTCCCCAGCATCGGGTTTACCGAGAAAAATCAAGATCGGGCAGATCGGCATCGGCCATAACCATGCCTCAGAAGAAATGGCAACGATCCGGCGCCTGTCGGATGATTTTGAAGTCGTCGGCGTGGTCGAGCCAGACCCGCAGTGGCGTGAAAAACGCGGCGGGCTGGCGGCTTACGAGGGGCTGCCCTGGTTGAGCCAGGAGGAGCTTTTTACCACGTCCGGCCTGGATGCGGTCATGGTAGAGACGGATGTGCCCATGCTGGTGCAGACGGCCATGCGCTGCCTGGAGGCGGGCTTCCACGTCCATATGGACAAGCCTGCTGGCTATTCGCTGGAAGCATTCCGGGAGATGCTGGATATGGCCGCCCGTAAAAACCTGACGGTGCAGTTGGGCTACATGTTCCGAAATAACCCGGCAGTGCAGCTCTGCCAGCGGGCGGTGCGTGAGGGGTGGTTGGGGCAGGTGTTCGAGCTGTCCACCGTCATGAGCCGGACGATGGACGACAAGTACCGCCAGTGGATGTCGCAGTTTCCCGGCGGCAGTATGTATATCTTTGGCAGCCACTTGATCGATCTGGTCATTGCCATCCTGGGCAAGCCCGATCGGGTGACGCCGTTTCTGCGCCAAAGCTTTCCGGACAAGGACCGCCTAGTGGACAACGCGTTTGCGGTCTTGGATTACCAAAAAACGGTCGCATCGGTACGCACGTCGATCTTGGAGGTCGATGGTTTCCGGCGACGGCAGCTAGTTGTCTGTGGCGACAAGGGAACCTTTGAGGTCAAGCCCATCGAGGGCTGCGATGTGCAGCGGCAATATCCCCCGCTGCCGGAGTTGACGTCGCGCCTGGTCCTGGCGGAGGCTTGTGGGGAGTTCTCTGCGGGCATCAACGACCTTGTGATGCCGCCGATGAGCGGTCGCTACGACGGGCAGCTAAGCGAGTTCGCGCAGATTGTCCGTGGGGACATCGAGAACCCGTATCCGCTCGAACACGAGTATACCGTGCAGGAGGTCCTGCTCGCGGCCTGCGGGGACGAACCGGTTTCATTCTAGTCACGCATTTTTGGCCAATAATTACCCTATGAAATTTGAAAACAAAGTCGCAGTGATCACCGGTGGCGGTGGTTCGATTGGGGGCGCGATTGCGCGTAAACTCGCCGCGCAGGGCGCATCGGTCGCCCTGGCCGATATGAACCTGGGGCAGGCCCGGAAGGTAGCCGGTGACATCGAGTCAGCGGGCGGACGAGCCCTGCCATTGACGGTTAATGTCTGCGACCGCGATTCCATTAAAGAGATGGTCGCCATCGTCCGCGAGCAACTCGGCGAAATCGACATCTTGGTCAACAACGCCGGTGGCAGCGCCCGCGGGGAGTGTTCGCTGTTTCATCAGACCAAAGACGAGGTCGTGGACCGCATCATCGACGTGAACCTGAAGGGGTCGATCTACTGCATCCGCGCGGTGGTGGAGCAAATGGTGGCTCGTCGCTCCGGGAAAATTATTAACATTGGCTCAATCGTGGGGATGCAGGGGCTGGCCTACTGCGCGGATTATTCGGCGGCCAAGGGCGGCATCATCGCGATCACCAAGACGCTAGCCATGGAACTGGGCGAGTTCGGGATCAATGTGAACTGCGTTTCGCCGGGACTGGTGCCGCGACCGGATCAGGACGGTGAGGCCATGCGCAAGACGAACTACCTGCGGCGCATCTGCTCGGCCAACGACATTGCGAACACCGTTGTGTTCCTGCTTTCGAGCGAGGCTGACTTTATCACGGGCCAGAACTACGTCGTCGATGGCGGGCGCAGCCTCGGGCTGCTGAAACGTGTTGAGTAGCTCGACCATTTTGACCACGACATGAAGCAAAAGACCATTACGTTCACATCGGTCGGGAAGGCCGAGCTCCTCGAATCTGAATTGACCTCTGTGCCTGATCATCAGGTGCTGGTGGAAAACGAAGTCTCGGGCATCAGTGCAGGAACTGAGCGTGCTTGTTTACTGGATATGCCGAATCTGGCGGACGAGCCTGCGGGGAGTTTCCCCAAAAGACTTGGGTACAGTGGCGTGGGACGTGTCGTGGAGGTCGGTGCCCATGTGCATCAGGTCAAAGTCGGGGATCGCGTGCTCAGCTACAAAGGGAGTACGCATGCCAACTACAATTATCTGGATGGTAATGAAGTGCTGAAGCTCGAAGACGATTCGCTGCCCTCCGAGCACGCAGTCTTTGGCGTTATTGGCAGTTTTTCGCTTAACGGCCTGCGCAAGACGCGGTTGGAAATCGGCGAAAGCGCGGTCGTCGTTGGCCTCGGCATTCTTGGTCTGTTGGCCGTCTCGCTTTGCCGCATCGCTGGCGCCTCTCCCGTCATTGCCACGGATTTAAGTCCGAAACGGCGTAAAACGGCGCTCGCGATGGAGGCACATCAGGCTTTCGATCCGACAGCCAGTGACTATATCGAGCAGGTCAAGGCTGCCACCGGTGGCGGTGCCCAGGCGGTGATCGAGGTCACCGGCCAGTCGATTGCTCTGAAGCAGGCACTTTCATTCGTCGAGCCGCTTGGCCGTATTGCGCTGTTAGGCTGCACGCGGGTGTCGGATACGGCGATAGATTTTTACCAGCAGGTGCATCGTCCCGGAGTTGAGATCATTGGTGCCCACGGGCGCGCTCGTCCCCAGCTGGAGTCGCGCCCGCACGCCTGGACCTGGCAGGACGACATTCGCGCGCTATGGCGCCTCATGGCTGATGGTCGCCTGGACATGGACAAGGTTTTGACGGAGGTTTACTCCCCGGACGAGGCTCCTGCCGTGTATAAGCAACTGGCCGAGCAGCCGCAGGATTTTCCGGTAGGCGCAGTCTTTGACTGGAGACGTTTGAAGTGAAGCCAGCGATGAAAATCTGGCGTGTAGGGGTTTTTTATGACACGAGCAAGCCGGGCCTGACGCATCTGGCTTTCAAGGGCCTTCCGCGAACCGAGATCGCTGCCTGCCCGTCGGAGGATGAGGCCTGCATCAAGGACGTGTCCTTACCGGATGAGGCCGAGATTCTGGGGGCTGCGCCACTTGAGTTTAGTAACGGCAAGGGGCACCAGCACTACTTTATCCGCAACAACCGCCAGGCCGCCTGGGATTTGAACTGCGCCCTTGAGGAGGAACTTGAACCGCTGGCCTGTGCGCGGGATGCGCAGATGGTGCTGGAAATGATTTACGGCGCATACGCGTCGCAACTGACCGGCACGCGGGTGAGCTTCCCGCTGCATGAACGCCGGCATCCATTGGAGATTTTAGCATGAAGGTAATCAAGGTAAACAAAGACGAGTCGCTGTCGTGGGTCGAGGTCGCAGACCCGGTTTGTGAGCCCGGCGGAGTCATTATTGAAATCCACGCTTCCGCCGTAAACCGGGCGGACCTCTTGCAACGCGCGGGCAAGTATCCGCCACCTTCGGGCTGGCCGCAATGGCCGGGGCTGGAAGTCGCGGGCGTGATTCTGGAGGTGGGGCAGGATGTTGATGGCTCCCGCTGGAAAGTCGGCGACAAGGTTTGCGCTTTACTCGGAGGAGGCGGCTATGCCGAAAAGGTTGCCGTGCCTGCGGAGCTGTTGATGCCGGTGCCGGAAGGCTTGTCGATGGCCGAGGCGGCATCGCTGCCGGAAATCTTTGCCACGGCCTGGCTGAACCTGGTCAACGAAGCACATCTGCAGGCCGGGGAAACGATGTTCGTCCATGCCGGTGCCAGCGGGGTGGGGATCGCGGCCTTGCAGATTGCCAAGTCCATCGGCGCGCGCACGGTGACCTCGGTGGGCGGCCAGACCAAGGTCGAGCTGATGCGGGAGCTCGGGGTAGACCGCATCGTAAACCACCACGAGGAATCTGTGGAATCCGTTTTTGATGAGTGCTTAGCCAGCGATCACCCCATCAATGTCGTGCTGGATTGCGTGGGGGGTAAAACTCTGGGCGAAAACCTCTCCAAGCTCGCGCTCGAAGGGCGATGGGTGCTGATTGCTACGCTGGGCGGCGTGACGACAGAGCTGGCCCTGCGGGCCGTGCTCACGCGTCGCCTGCGGCTGATCGGCAGCACGCTGCGTTCGCGCTCGCTGGAGCAAAAGGAGGGCATTCTGAGCGAATTGGTCGAGCAACTGTGGCCGCAGTTCGAGAGTGGCCAGATCAAGCCGGTGGTGCACGCCGTGCTGCCGATTGAGCAGGCCGATGCCGCCCACCAGATTCTCAAGAACCGCGAAAACCGGGGTAAGGTTGTATTGACGATTCGTGACGGGGCGGACTGAACCGCCTGCCCACGCGCCTGCGAAAAGGAAAACTATTTGTCATGTCCAGTTACCATATAACGGGCATTATCAGCGCGCTGCTGTCCATTTTGGCCTCGGCCGGGCTGGCGACGCAGGTACGCCTGCTGTGGAAACGGCACCGTGAGCGTCCGGAGGGCGAGTCCATCTCCGAGGGGCTGTCGCTGAACCGCTTCGTAACGAGCTTTATCGTTTTTCTGGCGCTGTTTACCTACGGGGGGGGGCTCAATCCCTTTAACCATTACTTGGTCTGGCCGCGTGTGATCGGCAGCCTGCTGGTGCTGCTGATCCTGTGGATGATTTTTCGCGACCGGCAATGCCGGGGATCGGCCTGGGCATTTATTGGCTGTTTGTCCGCATTTTTGGTTTCGGTGCTGGTGGTCGTCCTTGGACGACCGATCGAAACCCCTAACCCGGTCGTGTTGCCTGCTCTGGTCGTTATTGTCAGCCTGCTGTACCTGCAAGGGGGCATCATCCAGATGCAAATGATCCGTCGGCTCCGCAAGGCTGGCGGCCTCTCGTGCGGGATGCACCTGCTCTTTGTGCTCAAGGATATTTCGTTGGTCACTTTTGCCGTCGCGATGGGCGCGCGCGACGGCTGGCCCATCCTGTTTACCTGCGCGATCGGGCTGACGGTAAACGTCGGAACGTTGTGGTGTTTTGGGTGGGTGCGGCGTCAGGACTTTTCCGACCCTGCCGCGAAGGATGCCGTTGCGGGCTGACGCGCAACTTTCACTTTTTAATCATTAAAACTTCAATCCAGACAATATGGCTTTTATTCAATGCAGTTTTTATTCGGAAGCTATTGGGCTTTCGCACTCGATGAATGTGATCCTGCCTCAGCGGACGCAGACGCAGGTTGGCATTAAAGGCGTCGTGGGCGAGGGGAATTTTCCGACCCTGTACCTGCTGCATGGCTTGACCGATGACCACAGCATCTGGTCGCGTCGCACGAGCATCGAGCGCTACGTGGCCGAGATGGGGCTGGCGGTGGTGATGCCGAGTGTGCACCGCAGTTTTTATACGGACATGGACAATGGCAGCCAGTACTGGGCATTTATCAGCGAGGAGCTGCCCGCCATTGCAAGGTTTTTTTTTCCGCTCAGCGATCAGCGTGAGGACAACTATGTGGCCGGGCTGTCGATGGGAGGGTACGGCGCGCTCAAGCTGGCCTTTAACCGTCCGGAGTGTTTCTGCGCGGCCGCCTCTCTGAGCGGGGTGGTGGAGCTGGACGATTGGCTGGACTTTAAGAAGAGCCACCCGGATCGGCCGACGCTGGAATTTGAAAAGCTGTTTGGTCCCAAGGGCTCACCCTTGCGCCAGTTTGGTGATCTCAGTGCCGCGAGCTGGCGCCTGGTTGAGTCTGGCCAGCCTCGGCCCGCGCTTTACCAGATATGTGGGCAGAAAGATTTCCTTTACGCCCAGAACCTGCGCTTCCGCGACCACCTGCGCCAGATTGGCTACGAAGCTCGCTACGAAGATGACCCCGGCTACGGGCACACCTGGGACTACTGGGATCTGACGATTCAGCGTGTGCTGAAATGGATCAAGGACATGCGACTGGAATCCTCTGATAATATGTAAGGCTATGAAACTCAACCTGCTTCAATGTGGCTCGATCCGCGTCCAGCGACACCTTATTCAAGGTGGTATTGGTGGGCCGCCCGAGGTCCCGGTTCCGTTTTTTCTGATTGAGCACAATGGAAGTCGCATCCTGTTCGATGTCGGCTACGGCCGCTCTGCCATCAATGCCCCGGCGACGGGTACGTATGTCCCGCTCATGAGTCAAGAGGACTACGTTGTTGATCAGTTGGTGCGCTTGGGGCTTGGGGTGGATGACATTACCCATATAGTCATTTCGCATCTGCACGGCGACCACTTCGAGGGCCTGGAGGCGTTTAGGGATGTGCCATGTTATCTGCAAAAGACCGAACTGGATCACGTCGGAAATACGTGGTTGTCGCAGCGTTATCCGGTCGATTGGCAATGGCTTAAGGGCGATCATGACCTGTTGGGTGACGGGCGTATCCAGATTTTACATACACCCGGGCACAGCGTTGGGCACCAATCTGTTTTGTTGACACTGGACTCGAGAGTATCTGTGTTTCTGGCCGCCGACGCGGCCTGTTATGAGGCTGCATTTGAGCAGAGGTCGCTCCCGGCAAATATCTTTGACCGGGCCGCAGGGTTGGAGACTTTTGAGAAGATTGACGCACTCCGCCAAGCGGGTGCACAAATTATTTATGGTCACGATCCCACGCAATGGAGAAAATTACTCCAAGAGGAAAGGCATGCCTGTATGGAATAAAGATGCAATGGCTGGTGCGGCCTGGATGTATTGCTGATGCTATCGTCTGTCGCATGAAAGGCGGTGTCGGGAGAGCTTTATGGCGGCTTAGATTAACTTCGACGCATCTGAGGCAAATAGTGACGATTGAATATGCGCGTAAAGACAGGCAGCAGCCAAAGCAACATCTTCGATATATTGCAGCATGCGGATACCGCTTCACAGCGTAAGAGCAGCTTGGACCGGCTTGAGGTAATCGGCTGGGAGGGATTTCGTCCGCTGCTTGAGGAACGCCTGGCTTACGGCGACCAAAGCCAGGGCGGCCGGATTCCGTGATGCCCGGTGTTGCTGAAGCGCTTCGGCATGCTGGCCAACATCTGTGAAAAGGGCACCTCGGCGTGCCCGCTCAAGCGCGAAGAAAGACGCGCCAACAAACAGAAGAGCCGGATTCGCTCGCGGGTCGAACACGCCTTTGGGCGCATCGCCCAGTTCGGCGACCGGCGGCGACCGCTTCCGCCGTATCGGCCAACGTCGATATCGCTTTGAAACCGCTTTAACCAACCTCATCTACAACCTTGACCGCTATGCCATGTTTCACGGCAGAGCGTGAGCCTGTCTAACTGGGCGAGAATCGCCCAAAATCGCCTCAGAACGAGGCCAGAACATCCATGGGAACACACAAACTCTCGCCACTTTGAGATCGGCCAAACCTAGAATGGAGAACTCGCCGTAGGCCCAGACCTTAATCGAAGTCACCTTCAATGAACAGACCCGAAAGAACGTGGAGCTGAATAATGCGAACGCCAACGATGCGGCCAAACGCACCCAGCCCTGGCTCACCGCCACGCTGGCCATTATTGTGATAGTGGCGGCATTCCTGCTGCCGTTTATCGCCAGTTGGATGGACATGCCCACCCAGATAGTCAGCGACGAGGAGCCGTTCTCCATGTTCTGGGGGGTTGATCGCCTTCGGCGGCGGAAAGATCGTCACGCAGGCTCAGGGGTTCGTTCAGGGACCGGAGTTTTGGAGCACCGTCCGCATGGTCGCAGGCTTCGTCTTCGGCGTGAAGGCCGTATCGACGAGGACCGGTTGTTCTGACGGAGATATCTAATGCCGTTGCTTGACACTTTCGCGAGCGAGCAGAGAGTAAGGCAAGACGGTTTTCGCGGGCATCTCACGGCTTTCAATACGCGCCTCAATGACGTCGGCAGTGGCAGCAGCCATAGCCTGATAGTCGGGGGTGATCGTGGTCAACGGGGGGACGGCGTACTGAGAGAAAAGCGTTTGCTCAGAGGCGATGAGCGAAATGTCTGCGGGCACCTGGCGGTTGTAGAGAGAGAAGGCGTAAAACGAGACTACGCCTGCATTGCCACCAGGGCAGAAGAGCGCGTCAATGTTTTGCTTCAGGAGTTTGCCGATCAGTTCGACGTATTTGTCGGTGCCGGGGCCGGAAAAGGTGGTGAGTGTCTCGTCAGCGGGAAGGCCGCAGGCGGCGAGCGCCTTCTTGACTCCGTCGTGGCGCAGGTCGGTGTTGCCCGTGCCGGGTGAGCCGTGGACGATGCTCCCAACTTTGCGGCAACCGTGCTCGTGGAGGTGCTCAATGGCCAGACGCATGCCCTGTGTTTCATCGGAGCGGACATAAAAGACTTCGGAGGAGGTGTCGCCGTCGCGGTCCATGATGACCAGCGGTATGGCGTAGCGCTCTGACCAGTCGTGGAAGAGGGAGGACTCGGCGCCGATGGCCACCGCCGCACAGAACTGGATGCCGTCGAGGCGGTCGCGGTTATTCTCGGGCAGGATTTCCAAACGGAAGCCCCGGTGCGACATCTCCTGCACGAGCGCCATCATGATCATCTCGACGCAACTGTGGACCGGATAAACCGGGTCGTAGGGCGTGATGACGACCACATTCTTTTGCTTGAGTGAAAGGCGGGGTCGGTAGCCATGTTCGCGGGCTACCGCAAAGACACGCTTGCGGACTTCCAGGCTGATGTTCGGGTGGTGATTAAACACGCGTGAGACGGTGGCCGCCGATACGTCGGCGAGTTTAGCAATGTCTTGAAGCTTGGCCATAGAGGGAGTTGTTCGCTGATTAGATGACGATAGCAATGCAAAATTTTCATAGAAATCGGCAGATTTTCTTTATAGATCACACGAAAGCGCAAGTTTCGTGAAAATTACACGACAAAGGTGAAAAGAGTTCGTTTGCAGTGCAAGAATTTATCATCTTATTTAAGTAGCCAATACGAAATTCTATTTTGGAAAAGAACGATGAGCACCCCTATTAAATTTGGAATCTGTGGTCTTGGACGTATTGGCGTGCAACATGGCCGTCATTTTTCCGCTGACGCGGAGCATTACCAACCGGTCGCTTTTTGCGATCTTGATGCGAACCGGGCGAAAAGTGCGGTGAAGGAATACGGTGGCAGGGCATATACCGATTACACTGAGTTCCTGGCCAATGCGGACATGGATTTGGCAATTATCGCGACACGCTCTCTGGATCACGCGCAGAATGCGCAGCAGGCACTGGCTGCCGGTAAAACGGTATTGCTGGAAAAGCCCATCGGAGTGACGGAGGCGGATTACCAGCTTTTGCAACGGCTGGACCGGGAATATCCCGGTAAGCTCTATTGTGGTCACAATCATCGCTTTGAACCCGCGCTCCAGAATACGCTTGCGACCATCGCGGAGGGCTTGCTGGGCAAGGTTCAGGTGATTAAGCTCTGCAAGCATCACGGGTTCATCCGGCGCAACGACTGGCAGATGCGCCTGGATTGCGGGGGCGGTCAGCTCAGTGTCTGGGCACCACATTTGTTGGACCAGAGCATGCAATTGATCGGCTCCCCGATCCGCGAGGTGTCGAGTTACCTGCGGCGCATCCTGACCTCCGGGGACGCCGATGACCATGTGCACATGACGTTGACGGGTGAAAACGACATCGTCGCGGAACTGGAGATCAGCAATGCCGTGGCCTTGTCCGCCCCTTACTGCACGGTTTTCGGCGACCGGGGTACGCTTGTTTACGGGCAGGATCAGCAGGAGATTCACCTCAAATACCTCGACCCGCGATTTCGCTGGCCCGAGGAGAGTGCCAGCGCTGATACTCCAGAGATTGGAGCGGCTTCTTATGGAAATCAGGAACTGCCTTGGATTGAGGAGAGACGCCCGGTCGAGCCTGAGGTGAACATGTGGCAATTTGTGGAAATCGAACTGGTCCGGCATCTTTACAACGCGCTACGAGAGGGCGTTCCTTTTCCGGTGAAAAACGAGGACGCACTGGAAGTCGTGCGCCTCACCGAAGTCGTGAAAAAGCAGAACGCGCAATTCAACTGGATCGGGTGATGAAGAAAATCAGGATAGGCCAGATCGGCACCGGGCATCTTCACGCCTACAAGTTCGGGGCACTACGCCTTCACTCCGACGTTTTCGAGATTGTGGGAGTTGCCGAGGACGATCCTGCGCGCCGGGAAGCGGCGCAAGATTCGGACACCTACCGGGGCGTGACTTGGATGAGCAGCGACGAACTGCTCGCTCAGCCGGATCTCGACGCTGTGCTGGTGGAGGTCGAGGAGCACCATACCGTGGACGTTGCCATGCGCTGCATTCGGGCGGGTAAGCACATCCACGTGGACAAGCCCGGCGGGGAGTCGCTCGTGCCCTTTGCGCAACTGCTGACCGAGGCGGAGCAGCGAAACCTCGCCGTGCAGATGGGCTACATGTATCGCAACAGCCCGGCCCTCGAGTTTTGCATCAAGGCGGTGCGGGAGGGCTTACTTGGCGAGCTTTCGAGCATAGATGCGGCGATGAACCGCTACGACGGCGAAGAGTTCCGACAGCTCATGAAAACGTTCCAGGGCGGCGCGGCTTACATCTTTCTTTGCCACCTGATCGACATCGCTATCATCCTGATGGGCGCACCCGAAAAAGTAATTCCGCTATCCACCTGCACCCGAGGTGACGGCGTCGTTGATAATGGATACACGGTCATGGCTTTTCCCGGAGGCTGCACGGCCTCGCTGCGTTCGACTATTGTGGAGGTCGGCGGTTTCGAGCGACGCAACCTTGTCCTTTGCGGCGACAAGGGTACGCTGACGGTGCAGCCACTGGAACTGGAGGGCAACAGAGCCGGGGGACGCGTGTTCCTCAACTTGCGTGAAGCCACGGGCGAGTTCCAGTCGGGTCTTCAGGAAATCTCCCAGCCCCCCTTGCGTGACCGCTACGAGGACCATCTGCTGGAATTTGCCAAAATCGTGCGCGGTGAAATCGAGAACCCTTATCCCTATGCTCACGAATTGCTCGTGCAGAAGTGTCACCTGCAAGCCTGTGGTTATGATGCGTGATTTTTCTCAATTATCAATTGTTGTTGTCATATGAGATTTAAAGACAAAGTTGCTATCGTAACTGGAGCCGCCTCGGGCATGGGGCTGCTCAGTGCTCAACAATACGCCGCCGAGGGCGCGAAGGTCGTTCTGGTGGACGTGAATGTCGAATCGGTGGAATCCGCCGCCGAAGCCATTCGGAAAAATGGTGGTGATGCCTGCGCGGTGGCGACCGATATCCGTTCCTATGAAGCCGTCGAGCGGGCCGCCGCCTTGGCGGTGGAACGTTACAGGCGTATCGACATCCTTGCCAACGTGGCCGGGGGCAACCCACATCGCATTTGCAACTGCCCCGGTGGTTTCGATCAGATGCCAGTCAAGGCGATTGACTGGGGCGTCGAAGTGAACTTTACCGGGCCGATCTATTTTTGTCGCGCGGTGCTCCCGGTGATGATGAAGCAAAAGAGCGGTGTTATTATCAACTTGGGTTCTGTGGACGGCGTGACAGGCGGGGCGGGGGCGGTGGTCTATGGCGCTGCCAAAAGCGGCATGATCGGGCTGACCAAGTCGCTCGCGCTGGCTGGTGCGCCGCACGGTATCCGCGCCTGTTGTATTTCACCGGGGCCGGTGATGACGCGCGCCGCTATGGCCAACATGAAAACCCCGCTGGGCCGCGCCGCCGAACCGGAGGAAGTGACGAAGCTGATCCTGTATCTCAGTTCCGATGACGCCGCTTTTATCAGCGGCACCAATTACCTCATCGACGGTGCCCGCAGTTGTGGGGGTGACGCATCTGGAAATTAGATCAAGAAGCCATGAATAGCATAAATCTAAAAGACAAAGTCGCGATTGTGACCGGAGCCGCTTCCGGACTTGGCCGATCAACAGCAAATCAACTGGCCGGTGCTGGTGCCAGGCTGGCACTTGTCGATGTCGATAGGGAAAAGCTTGAGGAAGTTGTCGCCTCTATTCGTGAAAGCGGTGCCGAGGTGCGATCCTACGTCGTTGATATTGCAGACTGTGCAAAGGTAAAGGCTACAGTGTCGGACATTGCCGCCGCTTGGGGGCAGATTGATATCTTGATTAACAATGCAGGAGCAGGCTGGCAAAAGGCCCTGCCGTTCAAAGACCTCAAGGAAGCAGACTGGGAGTGGATTTTGGATCTGAATGTTAAGGGAACCTTGTATTTTACACATGCGGTAATTGACGGAATGGTTTCCCGAAATTACGGGAAAATTATCAATATAGGCTCCATTGCGGCAACATCCGGCATTCCCAAAGTCGCGGTGTACTCGGCCAGTAAAGGTGCTGTTGTCGCCTTCACCAAAGCCTTGGCGATGGAATTAGGCCCCTATAACATCAATGTGAATTGCGTTTCTCCGGGGCTTGTGACGACTGAGAAAGTTGCCCCTAAAACAGATGGGAATTTCCTTGGACGTTGGGGGACGGCCGACGAGATGGCTTCCCTGATCGTGTATTTGGCTTCCGATGGGGCATCGTTTATCACTGGCGTTGACTATCTCATTGATGGTGGTCGAACCTTGGGGCCTAGAGGAGCATGAGCAAGTTCTGGCAAGTCGCTGTCGTTAAGGACAGTTCGAAGGCGATGCTCGGGCTGCACGGGTTGCACACGGCCTTTCGCGGGCTGCCGAACGTGGAAGTCGTCGCGCACGTCGATGCCAACAACGAGGAACTTCCGCGCAAGCTCGCGCAGACGCAAGCGAAGCGCCACTACGCGAGGCTGGAGGACATGCTTACGCACGAGCCGCCGGACATCGTGGTGCTGTGCTCGCGCCACCCCGGTGACCACCTGGCGCAGATCCGTCAGGTCGCCGAAAAGGGTTGCCACATTTACTGCGAAAAGCCGCTCAGTGTCTTGCTGGAGGAGGCCGACGAGGTGGCACGAGTCGTGGAGCAGACCGGCATCAAGCTGGCCCTGGCGCACCCGGCGCGCCACGACCTGGCCTTTCGCACGATGAAGCGCATGATCGGAGCCGGGGACATTGGCACGCCTCTGAGCGTGATCGGGCGCGGCAAGTGCGACTATCGCGGGGGCGGCGAAGACCTGATCGTGCTCGGCACGCACATTCTCGATGTGATGACCTTTTGCTTCGGCGCTCCGGACAGTGTCACGGCGGATATCCAAGTGGCCGGGCGACCAGCCACTTTGTCCGACAAAGTCAATCTCGTCGAGCCCGTCGGTCCGGCACTCGGCGACGAGGTGTTCGCAACCTTCTCGTTCCCAAGTGGCGTGCGCGGCGTTTTTGAAAGTCGCCGCGATTTGCTCAAACCCGGCCAGCCCGCCCCGCACATGGGGCTGTGTGTGACGGGCACCAAGGGTACGCTCTCGCTACGCTTCGACGACGCGGCGCGTCAGCCGTTGCTGCTCAGTCGCCAACCCGGTTTCCTCGAAACGCTTACCACGTTCGAGGAAGCTACATTGCGCGAAGACCGCGTTATCCCCGGTGCGGAGCCGCTGGACTATGGGCTCTGCGGGCAGCCTGACGTGCCGCGCGCGCCGTGGTTTCTGGAGGCGAATCGCTTCGCCGCGTGGGACCTGATAGGTGCCATTGAGGAGGACCGACCGCCGCTGTCCAATATCGAAAACGCCCGACTCGCGGTGGAGATGATTCAGGGCATTTACGCAGCCCACCTGTCGCGGCGCACGATTGATTTTCCCTTGGTCAACCGTCGGCATCCGCTGGTGGGATAACACACGAGATTCTGGTCGCTGATGCGCTTTGACCACGGTGGCCATACAACTAGGAGGTATGAAGATATGTACGCAATGATTCTTGATGACGACTTGAATTTCGCCTGGCGCGAAATGCCGAACCCGGTCCGCAAGTCTGATGAAGTCCTGATTAAAGTCCAGGCGGCTGCGGTCAATCGCGCCGACCTTATGCAAAAGGACGGCTGTTATGCCTCCCCAGAAGGCTGGCCGCAATGGTGCGGACTGGAAGCAGCCGGGGAAGTGATTGAAGCACCGGAGGACTCTGGATTTTGTCCCGGCGATAAAGTCTGCGCATTGCTCGGCGGCGGCGGTTATTCGGAACGGGTCACAGCTCCTTCCGGCATGGTTATCCCCATACCGAAAGGACTCTCGATGGTCGAAGCCGCCTCCTTGCCGGAGGTTTGGAGCACCGTCTATCTCAATCTTCAGTTGGAAGCCGGCGGCATGAGCCCGGGCGATGTATTCTACATGCAGGCCGGTGCGAGCGGTGTCGGCCTAGCGGCGATCCAGTTCGCCAAGCAAATGGGAGCCGAAGTGATTACGACCATCGATTCTCCGGAAAAGGCGAAGTTCGTGCGCGATCTGGGAGCCGACTATGTGCTGGACTACCGGACCGAGGATGTCCGTCCGGTCATTGAGGCGCATCCGCCGAGCGTCGCCTTGGACTGTATCGGCGGCAAGCTGATGGGCGAATGCTTCCGCCACATGGTTTTCGGCGGGCGCTGGATCATGATCGCGACCATGGGCGGCAGCGAGTCGCTGATCGATCTGGAAACAGTCTGGCGTAAACGCATCCGCCTGATCGGCAGTACGCTACGCAGCCGCACGCCGGAGGAGAAGAGTGCGATCCTCAAAGCACTTCAGCAAAAATTGTGGCCGCTCTTTACCGCGCGAAAACTGATCACGAACATCCATGCGGTCTTCCCTATCAAGGAGGTCGAAGAAGCTCACGGGGTGCTGCGCCGCGCCGAGAACATCGGCAAGGTCGTCCTGACGTTTCAGTGATGAAGCTGCATCTGCTTCAGTGCGGGACCATTCGGACGAAGCGTCACCTCATTGAGGGTGGTCCGGTTGGTAATGAATCTTTCGAAGTACCGGTTCCCTTTTTCCTGATTGAACATGAAATGAACCGAGTCCTATTCGATGCCGGGAACTCTCGCATCGCCATCCATGCGCCCGTGACCGGCGATTACATTCCGGTCATGACGGAGGCTGACTATGTCGTTGCGCAACTGGCGTCACTTGGCCTGACACCGTCAGACGTTACCCATATCGTTCTGTCTCATCTTCATGGGGATCATGCCGGTGGCCTAGAGGCGTTTCGAGACATTCCGTGTTACATCCAACGTGAAGAGATACAACATACAGGCGGTTCGTCACCCACTGAACAATACCTTCTCAGTAGGCAACTCCTCGACGGCGACCACGATCTCTTTGGCGACGGACGCATGCGCATTTTGGCCACACCGGGCCACAGCCCTGGGCATCAGTCTCTGCTGCTGAGACTGGACTCGGGAGAAGAGGTTCTGCTGGCCGCAGACGCCGCTTACACCCGTGGGGCACTGGAACAATATTCGCTCCCCACTACCACTTTTGATCGTACCTCGGCTTTGGAAACCTTTGAGAAAATTAACGCAATGCGCTGTAGCGGCGTGCGCATTATCTGTGGCCACGAACTGGGACAGCTAGATGGCTGACTCAGCCGTTTGTCATGTCTCTCATATGATCGATTGTTTGATTGGGGTTTGGTTGAGGGCAGAACAGTTGGAATGGATCAGTTCAAGGGGCCCAAGCAATGGAGTCTGGACGGGCCGAAAGCCTAAACGGCCAAGTGGAAAGGCGCCAGTCCTTCCTCCGACGAGTTTTATGGATCCATTCTCGGAAGTACTGAAAAATCAATGCCGCACAATCTGCAAGGCATCGAAATTTAGGTGATAGCCAATCTGGCCTTCTCTGCCTTATTGTATCTTGTTAAGGATGAACTGATTTTTTTTCCTGTATGAGGCTGGTGACTCCCCGCTTATTTTGCGGAAAACACGGCTCATATGATGGCGATCAACCATACCGGTGCGTTCCGCAATTTCATCTATCGTGTAGTGAGAGGACAGTAGTAGATGGGTCATCTCGCGGACGCGTAATTGCGTGACGTACTCGGCAGGGTTGACCCCATACACTTCCAGGAAAACCCGTCGAAAATGATCACGCGAGTATCCCGTTTGTTCTGCTAATCGATTAACCGATAAGTCTTCATCCAGGCGGTTCTCCATCCAAGAATGCAATCGTGTTAGCCGTGATGGATGATTCCTCCACAGTCTCCAGTCGGTGGACAGGTTGATGCTGTGGATATGCCAACATTGCGCGAAAACGTAGGCTGAGATCGATTCTGCCAGAAAGTAACTTGGAAGAACATCGCGAGGATCTTCGTCATTGGCGAGCGTCGACCACTGCTCAACTAAGCCATCAATATGCTTGCATGGGCGAGCATGGATTGGCTCAGGAAACATTTTTCCCTGGAGGGCCATCGGTAAACCCATAACGTGAAAGTGCACAAAGTAATGCATGAATCCGCCTTCGACATATCCAGTGGCCTGTAGTCCAGATGGTATCAAGGTTGCGCAGTGTGCAGGGATTTCGAAAGTTTTTGAGGAAAGTCGAATGGTCGCCCCTTCACTGAAATTGTAATAAAGTCTCCAATAATCGTTATAGAGTGGCTGGCCATTCCACCATCCGGCCAGTCGTGTGTGATCCTGGTGAATGACCCGTATTCCCCAGCCATAAGGAATGTGATCATAAGTTGTCCGATTCATGTTTGCCGCAAAAGTACACAAAGTTGGCGTTCTTGTCTATGGAAAATTTACGCAGCTCAGCGTATACTTCAGAGGCACGTTAGGAAATGTATTTCCACGTATGCTTGAGGTATAATTTCAGAACTAAAAAACCTTTATTTCGAGACTTCCTGTGATGCTTGAACGAACTCTGTTTAGCGATGAGCCTGTGAGGAATCATTGGTCCACTGAGGCCTATGTATTGGGCAATGGTCGTATCGGGGCGGTGCCATATGGCCAGCCGGGGCGGGAACATGTCATGTTTAATGAGATTACGCTTTGGTCTGGACATGGCGGACAGAAGGGCGCTTTCCAGCCTTTCGGCGATATATATGTAGCTTTGGATAGACACAATGCTGGGATCGAAAATTACCGTCGCGAACTAGACCTAAATGATGCGGAGCATCGTGTGTCTTATACCAAGGATGGTGTGACTTATCTGCGAGAAGCCTTTGTCAGCTATCCGGCGCAGGTCTTTGTTATGCGTCTGTCGGCCAGTGTTTCCGGGATGTTGTCAGGCTGGGTTGAGCTGACTGACCGTAACGGTGCCGTGATCAATGCCAAAGACAATCGGATCACTGCTACCGGAAGTATGCTAGGAAAGCAGTATTGCCGGACTCCTTGGTCGAATGATATCCCTGTGCCACCCTCTCCCCACGGAGCGGACTACCAAAGCCAGTTGGCGGTCTTGAATGCCGGAGGCGAACTGAAAACGGGGCCAGGTTTCATTGTTTTTACTGGCTGCGATACTCTGACGCTCATCCTAGGAGCACGCACCAATTACGTCCCCGATCCTGATAAAGGTTGGCGCGGAGAGGAGCATCCACGTGTTCCCTTAACGCGAGAAGTTAATGCCGCTGTTCAATGTTCAATGCAGGAACTGCGCGAGGAACACCGCAAGGACTACCAAGCACTCTATGGACGTGTTTCGCTTGATCTTGGGAAGCCTTCTGAGGAGGTAAGCCAAATGCCCCTGAGCAAGCGTTTGAAGCTCTACAGTTTGAAAAAAGCAGATCCGGACTTGGAACGCCTGTTTTTCGACTATGGTCGATATCTAATGATCGCCTCCTCCCGGGATTCATTGCCCTCCAATCTCCAAGGGCTATGGAATGACGATCCTCGGCCAGTTTGGGATTGCGATTACCACACCAATATAAATCTCCAGATGAACTACTGGCCTGTGGAAATTGCTAATCTCAGTGAATGCGCAGAACCTTATTTTAAGTACATCGAAGACCAGGTGCCGGTATGGCGGGGAAAAACCGCTGAGCAGTTTGGCAAGGATACGCCGGGCTGGACAGTAAGAACGGGCCATAACATTTTCGGCTATATGGGCTGGAATTGGAACACGACAGGAAATGCCTGGTTGGTTCAGCACTTTTGGGAGCATTATGCCTTTACTTTGGATAAGAGGTTTTTGGCCGAGCGTGCCTATCCGATGCTAAAGGAGGTAAGCCTCTTTTGGATGTCTCAGCTCAAGGAGTTGCCAGACAAGCGCTTGGTAGCTCCCGAAGGATGGTCTCCGGAGCATGGGCCTCGTGCCGATGGTGTGACCTATGATCAAATGCTCGTCTGGGACCTTTTTAACAATACGGCGGAGGCTGCGGAAATTTTGGATGTCGATGAAGATTTCAGAAAAAGAGTGGCTGAGCATCGAGATCGCCTTGTCCGGCCACAGATCGGCTCATGGGGGCAGCTTCAGGAATGGATGGAGGACATGGATGATCCTAGGGACATTCATCGACACATATCGCATCTCATTGGTATTTATCCAGGTCGGCAAATCTCGACCACGCTTACCCCTGAGTTGGCGGATGCCGCCAAGGTAAGCCTGAAAGCTCGAGGTGACTCCGGAACCAGTTGGTCTATGGCTTGGAAATCTGCACTCTGGGCGCGTCTTGGAGATGGGAAGCTCGCTCACCATATGCTACAAGGGCTTCTCAGTGGGGCGGGTATGCGCGGACGCGAATTGCGTGAAAAGCGTGAGACCATGGGAAGTCCTTTTATTGACGGGCAGGAATTCGACAATGGTGGCGGAACATCTGGCAATCTGTTGACTGTTCACCCCCCCTTTCAGATTGACGGAAACTTTGGTGGGACCGCAGCCATTGCGGAAATGCTGCTTCAAAGCCATGCCAACGAAATTTCACTGTTGCCAGCTTTACCTGAGGTTTGGCCCGACGGTTCTTTTGAGGGATTGTGTGCGCGAGGCGGCTATCTCGTTGATGCACGTTGGAAAAACCACACGCTGGTATCTGCGACGATTGAGAGTCTCGGTGACAACACTGTGTATGTGCGCTATGGTGCCACAGTGGCTGAATTTGAGTTAAAATCAGGCCAAAAAATAACAGTGGATCGCGACCTCAAAACAGGAATTACGGGGAAGCGGAGCATTACGGTCATGCCCTTCGGTGACTCCATCACCGAAGGGTGTAATGGAAGCTTTTCTGTGTATCGGTATCCTCTTATAAAGAAACTTTTAGATACGGGTTATGATGTCGAATACGTTGGCACACGAGTAACGGGCCAGCAAGACCCAGAGTTTGGCCTGCTGCGTCATGAAGGCTATGGCGGAAAATCCGTCCATTTTTTAGCTGACCTAACCCCAGAAATCTACCGGGCAAACCCCGCTGATTTGGTGCTGATTCACGCGGGGCACAACGAATGGGCCAATACCTCACCGGTGGAGAAGATGATTATTAGTACAAGTCGCATCATCAAAGCCATGCGAAGCATTAATCCGTACGTGATCATTTTGCTCAGTCAGGTCATCCCCAGTGGTGTACTTGAAAAATATTGCTATATCCCTGAGCTAAATCAGGCACTTGCGGATCTGGCGGCGAAAATGAATCGGCATGACCAGCACGTTATGATCGTTAACCAGTGCTCCGGGTTTGTTTGGGAGGATGACACAGTGGCCGATCATGTGCACCCGAATGCCCGAGGTGCTGAGAAAATGGCGCAGAAATGGTTCGAGACTCTGGTTGAAATTTTGCCACCTCCGGCTAAGCCGCTTTCTCCCAATGGATGTTCTGATACCAGCCACCCAGGGCGACCGTTGAAACCACTTTGGACTGACGCATGCCACCCCGGCAATGTGACAGTAGCCATAATACCAAAAACAAACGAATAGTCCAATAAGACCATGAAAACTACGTTCCCCCAAAAGATTACCCTACTCGGGGCATCATTGCTTCTGCCCCTGTCGGCATCTCATGCCGATACCATCGTCTATGAACAAAACTTCGACACAACAGGCACATGGTACGTTAATGAGAGCGTCAGCAGCCCTGCGAACAGCCCCAATGGTTGGTGGAGCAATGACCTCTCCCAGGCTGACCCGTTCATTGATCGGGGCGCTCGGATCAGTGATGGTCTTGCCTCCACTGGTCATGGCAATACGCTCAATCTTTATAGCCAAAACGGTTCCACGAAGGCCGAAGAGCAGGCTTCGTATAGCTTCAGCGAAACGGTCACGCAAGGCTCGTTCGAGTTTGCCGTCCGCGCCCCTAGCTATAATAGTGTATATGTGTATTTCGGGGAGAAGGGGGTTCCTACATTTGACAACTTTTACCTGACGATCTCAGCGAGTACCGTCAGTCTGAATGCCGGCAGCCCCACTAACGACAAGATAAGCGCCCAGCCTTGGGGGGGGAGTAGCCACTCCAGCACGGACTTCTATGTGTTCAAGATCACCTTTGATGAGTCCAGCGAAGCGGTAAGCGTGTTTCTGGACGGTGCCGCCTCCCCCATCATCTCCATGGAAAGTGGCATCGTGTCCGCTGGCATACTCACCGGTACGATCGAGGGAATGGAGTCTGGAACGTATGAGATGGGACGGGTCGGGTTCAATGGACCTTACGGTGGAGGTTACAGCAGTATTCACATTGACGATATCGTGCTGACCAGCATCCCCGAACCGTCCTGTGCGGCTTTGCTCTGCGGGAGCGTCGCGTTGCTGGGCCTGCTACTCCGTCGACGTTGCCGATAAGCAATCGACGGCTAGAGAGCAACAACGTTCCTATAGCTATTACATCTACGCGTTACGCAACTGTAAGCCAATAACATTGAAACGGGGGAGGGGGAAACTTAAAAGGTGGCCCCCCCCCATTTCTAACAGAACTATCCTTAGCATGATAAACACAAGCGGATTTAAAAGAATGAGGGGATTCACCCTGATCGAATTACTGGCCGTTATTGCAGTCATCGCAGTTATCGCAGGTATTCTCATTCCAGTCACCTCGAGTGTGAGAAAGAACGCACGCACCATGCAGGCGGCAAGTAATCTCCGCAGTTGGGGAGGTTATCTTTCACTGTATGCTGCTGAACATGGGGGGCGGCACCCCTGCGCGACCGCCACCAACTCAAAAGGCCAAAAGGTATGGCAATGGAAAGACCAACTTGTGCCTTACGTGGAAAAGGAACTTCGCATTCAACTTATGTCGGACCCGAACCTTCCGTCCGGGGCGGTAAGTCGGATGTTTAATGCAGACACCACATTTTCTTCCTGTTATGCCATGAATGTGAAGGTAGCTACGTTGCGCGAATCCCCCTCCTACCTGTGGAGCATCGAGCGACTCGGTAACCCTACTCGGTTCATTGAACTAGCGGACGGCAAGTGGAATGACGCATGGCGAACTTGTGCAGAGACGTTTTACCACGATCCTGAAAAACCACAAAACAGTAGCATTGATTTTCGACAAAGTGGCGATCGCGCAAACGTCCTCTTTGCTGATGGCCATGTGAATACCATGAAGCGAGAAGACATTAAAAAGAGTATGATTAATATAGATGGACTAGACTAATGAACCGGCGCTAAGACGGTTGGTTGATCGATGCAATAGGCTCTATGCTAACGATAGCTTAGCATTCCACTCTATATGACAGAACCTCTTGTTCTTTTATGAAGAAAAAAAAGTTGTTACTACCTCTGTGTATTCTCTCTACCGTAACTGTATGGAACGTAGCCACCGTCGGTGGCGAGGACAAGGGAGGCAAAGAACCTTCCCCTACGCTTATCTTTGAAGAGTCCGAGGACTACAAGGCCGTTGATATGAGTCATCCGTCCGTCAAGGCGGGCAGTGCGCTCGATCTTTCCGGGCTGGTGGACGCTCCTGCCGGGCAGTACGGGAGGCTGACGGTTAACGAGCAGGGGAAATTCGCGTTTGAAACAGACCCAACCGCGTTTCGTCTTTTTGGATATAACAAGATACCGGAGGGAATTTGGCGCGATGTCTCTGACGAGGAGTTTGAGCAGAATGCCATCAACTACGCGCAGGCCGCGCGTGCGCAGGGATACAACATGGTGCGCTTGCACGGGATTGACCTCTGGCTGATGAGAGACACCAGCGCAGACCTTGAGTTCAATCCCCAAATCCTTGACCGCTTTGACCGTATCGTAGCGGAACTCAAGAAACAGGGTATATATGTGCATTACGTCGTCATGTCATACCTGCACTATGACGTGCTCAACCGCGAAAACTATTGGAACCGTATGGACGAGAACTATATGCATAAGCTGATGTTCGCCATCGGGCGTGGCGATGAACGCGAGCGGTTCAGCGAGGGAGCCAGCCGGCTTCTGAATCATGTGAATCCCTATACAGGGCTTGCATGGAAAGACGATCCCGCCGTGGCGATAGTCGAGTGCTTCAATGAAATGTATCTCGGCATTTCTGAAATCAACAGTGTCGCCATCGATTATCCCGATGAATACCGCCTTTTCGTCAACAAGTGGGCTGAGTGGCTAAATAAACGCTACGAGGGTAAGACAGAGGCCGAGCTGCCGGAATGGGTGAGCGGAATCGACCTGCAAAATCCGCCGGTCCCGGGGGTGGGGGGGGAATATGAGGCAGCGAAGGACGACTACGGACGTTTTTTGTATGACTGCGTTGTTGAGACCAACACTTGGGGGCAGGACACGCTCCGGCAAATCGGCTATGATGGACTTGTGACCAATACCTACAACGGTCTTTACGGGGCTGCGGCTGCATGGAGCTCGCTTCCAGTTGCCGACACGCACAACTATTTCGAGCACCCGTACGGACCCTCAGAAAGGCGGAGCGTTGGGCAGCGAAGCTCGATAAATACCCCCTGGTGCTTTCCTAGCATCGCCGCCTCTCGCCTTTATGGGCGTCCTTTTACGGTGAGCGAATACAATTATCCGTTTTGGAACCAATTCCAGTATGAGATGCCGCTCACCTTTGGTGCCTACGCTGCCTTTCAGGGCTTCGATAGCCTGGAGGTCTATGAAGCCTCTGTGTACCTTAACTTGGACAACCAACGACTGGGGTCCTTCAATGTTGGCGTTTCTCCGGTACAGCGAGGCGGGGAGTTCTTGACGGCGATGCTTTACAAACGCGGCGACGTCGCGCCTGCGAATAACCGTGTTGCACTACTTATTCCTGAAGAATTTCTGTTCACTGATGGCAACTCGCTAAAAGGCGTATCGAGCCAACAAAACAAACTTTCGCTGATGACCGGGTTTAGCCTAATCTTTCCCTCGCTTAGCCCTTCAGTTGAAATTAGCGAGGACATATATCCTGACCTAATTCTCCTGCCTTCTGGAACGACTGGGATCAAATCCACGGGATGGAGTACAGAAATGCTCTCAGACTACGTCATCGAGAATTCGGCGCTGGCCGAAACAGTGGATGACCTCAAATGGGAAGGTATTCTGCCTGACAACAACCTTACGGACCTCGACAAGGGCATTTACCAAAGCGACACGGGTGAAATAACCCTCCGCCGCGATGCATTTGAGATCACAGTCATCACGCCGAAAACGGAGGCTGTGGCAATGCTTGCCGGGAACAACCGCAAGCTCGGAGCACTAACGATTAAAAGCACGGACACGAAGGGCCTGTTTGGCGTGACTGCCGTGGATAACTGCCCCTTGGTGGAGTCCGAGAGGCTCGTTCTCGTTGTTGCCACCGAAGTAGTCAACACAGGAATGGAACTAACATCGGACCGTATCACCTGCCTCCAGCTCGGTACGGCACCCGTCCTGATGAAGACAGTAAATTTCTCTATTGGGCTTTCCCACCAAGCTGCCGATCAGCTTCGCTGTTTTGCTTTGCGTATCGACGGCGAACGCATGCAGGAAATCCCGCTCACTGTGGGCGACGGCCATGTCACGCTCGAGGTTGATACCGCCGCGCTTGCTGATGGCCCCACTCCCTTTTTCGAATTAACGACAGACTAAGTTCCGCACTTTCTATGGTAACTGCGAAAAGTGATGGGGATACTGCGGGGGGCATCATGCCCAAATATGCGTGACCACGATAAGAAAGGAAATGCGACTGAAAAAGTATTATGATTAAATCGAAGGCAATAGTTCTATCGCAACACGTTATTATGAAAACACTAAGTAATTTGGCAAGACAGGCTTTGAGTCGTTTGGTCGTCGATGATCCCGAAATAGATTTTAGGATTAAATCAGGCATTGAGGTGAATCGAAAGGGATTCGCTGAAATTTCATTGGTTGACAGGGAAGGGCAGGAAATCGAGGCGGCTGAAATTACCTACCGGCATTTAAAACATGAGTACCAGTTTGGCTGCAACGCATTTATGCTGGAACAATTTCAGGACCCGGAGCGGAACGCTGGCTATAAGGAGATGTTCTCAGATATTTTTAATTTGGCAGTGGTTCCGTTTTACTGGAATGCGCTTGAGCCGGAGCCAGGGAAATACCGTTTCGGGAAGGATAGCCTGAATATTTACCGTCGTCCGCCAGTAGATCTTGTGCTCGAATTTTGTGAAGAATACAACATCACCCCAAAGGGCCACTGTTTGGTCTGGCAGATGGCGGCACCGTCGTGGGTTCCCAATAACAAGGCAGAGATGGAGCGTTGCCTTGAAAAACGTATTCAGGTCATTGCCGAGCGATACGCCTCGAAGATTTCAATATGGGATGTTTGTAATGAGGCACTGCAGTGGAAGCCACACGTACACTCGATTGCATTACCGGACGAGCATATGGAAAAGGCCTTCAAGATGGCCGCGAAGTATTTTCCGGAATCCTCCCAACTCATTTACAACGAAGGGCCTTGGGTGAGTTGGAACGATTTTCATGGAGATTACACCCCCCCGTACCTGCTGGCCCGGCATCTGCTTAATTCGGGACTTCGTGTTGGTGGCTTTGGGCTTCAATATCATATGGCATTCTACGGTGATAATTTCCAGCAGCTTGCTGATTGGTCTAAACAGTTCAGCAATCAGTGGCTTCTTTTCGCGCACATGGATATTTACGGGAAGCTGGGGCTTCCGCTGAATGTTTCAGAAATTACAATTCCGTCTCAAGATGACGCCCTAGGAGATGGGGAGCGCTTTCAGGAACTGGTGACAGAGAAGTTATATCGGATTTGGTTTAGCCATCCTGCAACCGAAGGTATCGTTTGGTGGAACTTAGTCGACAACACGGCTTTTGTTGACCCGATGGACTCCAATAACAATCAAGGAGAAAACCGTTACTTGGGTGGCTTACTTAAGAGTGATTTAAAGCCGAAGAGATCTTATCGAGTGCTTAAGCGCTTGATAAAAGAAGAATGGCATAGCTCTGGAACGTTAAATTATCAGAAGGGGGTGGCTAATAAGTTTCATGGCTTCTATGGGGACTATGAGTTGAAAATTAAAACGAATTTAGGTGAGTTTACTCATAATGTCTCTCTATCGAAAAAAGCGGATAATATGTACTGTATCGGTTGTTGAACATACCACCCTAATGTATCGGGATTATATATCCCCCTCCAGAATAAGCTGCTACCTGGTTTATTGAATACTATTCCCCCCCCTTAATGTTTAGTCCTGCGTTATGCATTTATTAGACTGGTTTATCGTAATTGTACCCGTTGCCGCGGTCTTGTACCTGACTATTTATAGTCGTAAGTATGTACGGGGTGTAGCGGATTTTTTGGCAGCAGGGCGGGTGGCGGGACGCTACGTGATTTCAGCAGGGGATCTGACGAGCGGATTGAGCGTTATTACGCTGGTGGCGCTTGTTGAATCCAAATATCAGGTAGGCTACGCTCTAAGCTTCTGGGAATATATGGCTATACCCGTATGGGTCATTATGGGATTAACCGGATATTGCATCTATCGCTTTCGAGAAACGCGTTCACTCTCCATCGGACAGTTCCTGGAAATGCGTTATTGTCATTCATTCCGTATCGTGGCGGCAACGATACGTACGGTTTCTGAGATGGTGACCAATGCCATCGGTCCGGCGGTAGCGGCCAATTTCTTCATCTACTTTCTAGGGTTGCCCCATAGGCTGATGGTTTTCGGTGTGGCGTTGCCGACTTTTGGCTTGATTGTAGGGCTATCCTTGTGCCTGTGCATGGTGGTGATTTGGCCGGGCGGACGTATCTCGTTATTGATTTCCGACGCCTTTCAGGGGCTGATGTGTTACCCGATATTCGTCATTATAGCGGGATACATCTATCTGCACTTCGGATGGAGCGAGGCCATTGGTCCGGTCATGATGGATCGGGCTCCGGGAGAGAGTTTTATCAATCCCTTCGATATCGAAAAACTACGTGATTTCAACCTCTTCGCTCTTGTTGTGACGATTATGGGCGGCGTCCTTAATCGCGCCAGTTGGATCGGCAACGATACGACGGGCAGTGGGCGGACTCCGCATGAGCAGAAAATGGCGGGCATCCTGGGGACCTGGCGAGTGCTATATGCAAATCTGATGATGCTACTGGTCGGAGCGATGATCATCACGTTGATGACACATCAAAAGTACGCTGAACAGAGCCATGAAATCCGCCAGGAACTGATGCAGAAAGTTGCGCAGGAGGCGGTGCAAGATCCGTGGTTGCGCGAACAACTCAACAGCAACTTGGCCCAAATTCCTGTTCAGGAGCACCGGATCGGCGTGGATGCACCGCTTTCTCGCGATAACAATATCGACACTCCTTACATGGAAATGGCTCACGGAACGCTGGCCGGCACACCCGAGGGTAATCTTGCGTTCCAAAAATTTCGCACACTGTACCAGCAAATGATGCTACCGGTAGCGTTAAAGAATATTTTGCCTATGGGGCTGATGGGGCTGTTCTGCCTCCTAATGATGATGTTATTGATTTCAACCGACGACTCTCGAGTATTCAATGCCTCTTCGACAATCGTGCAGGACATCATTATGCCGTTTCGCAGGAAGCCCTTTACGCCGAAACAACACGTGAAGGTCCTGCGGCTCACATCGGTCTCAGTTTGTCTGTTTTTCTTCATCGTATCGATATTCTTCGTGCAAATAGACTATATTATGATGTTTACAGTCATCATGACGGGGATCTGGCTGGGAGGTGCAGCACCGGTCATGATATTCGGGCTTTATAGTCGCTTCGGAAACTCTGTGGGTGCGTTCGGAGCACTGATTTTTGGCTCCGGTCTTTCGTTGACCGGACTTATTTTCCAACGCAATTGGGCCGGGCGGATTTACCCTTGGCTTGACGCCCATGACTTGGCGGTGCCGATCGGCCATTTCCTGCATACGGTTTCACGTCCGTTCAACCCCTACATTGTTTGGGAAATGAATCCTGTGAAGTTCCCTATCAACTCTTACGAACTTTACTTTATGGCGATGATTAGCGGGATTGCCGCATACGTTATCGGTTCTGCACTGACGCAGCGCAAGCCCTTCAATTTAGACCGTCTGCTGCATCGGGGCATTTATGACGTTGCGGGCGAATACACGGAACCCTTCAAGTGGAGTGTTCGTAACACCGCCCAAAAATTGATCGGCATCACCCCGGAATACACCCTTGGGGACAAGATCATCGCTTGGTCGGTCTTCGGTTATTCCCTCATTTACAAGTTTGGACTGTGCTTTGTGGGCGTCCTTATTTGGAACTTTTTCTCTCCTTGGCCGACCCAGTGGTGGAGCACTTACTTTCTCGTTACGAACCTTTGGGTGACGGCTATTCTCGGCATTATCTCCACCGTTTGGTTCCTTATCGGGGGCATCGTTGATATTCGCAAACTCTTTCGTGATCTAGCCGCCCGCGTCGATGATCCGCTCGATAACGGAATGGTCGAAGGCCATGTATCCATCGCGGACAAAGCAGCCTTCAAGGCGCGCGGCGCTCCCGTCGATGACGATGATTAATGCCTTAATGTCCCTTCAGAGCACTTTGATTGGGCACCCGCCCGTTTAATCGTAACCAGCAAGCCACCTGAAACTAAATTTGAATAAAACCTCCGATAAAGGTCCTCACTCTACTCTAAAATACTAATCGGGAGATTCGCTCAGCCGAGCGAGTTCATCAATGGCCAATATGAATATGAAAACAATATTCATTAATAGTATTATTTTGTTCGGGGTATCTATGCTCCTGCCTTCATCGTTATTTTGTGTCGAGATTGGTACTCTCATCATCTATGAGCAAGACTTCGACACTACAGGTGTTTGGTACGCCAACGAAAGCGTTAGTAGCCCTGAGAACAGCCTCAATGGATGGTGGAGTAATGACCTGATGCAGACTGAACCATTCGTCGAACGGGGTGCCAGAATAAGTAATGCCTTTGCCAGCGCCCGTGGCAATACGCTTAACCTCTATAGCGTAAACGGTTCCACACAGGCTAATGGGCAGGCCGGGTACAATTTTCCCAAGACTGTCACGCAGGGCTCGTTCGAATTCTTTGTTCGTGCTCCCTACTATAGTACCGTGTATGTGTATTTCGGACAGAGGGGGGCATCAGCCGCAGATAACTTCTATCTAACAATTACTGGAACAACCGTAATGTTGCATGCCAATACCCCGGCGAACGACAGGATAAGCGTTCAGCCGTGGGGGGGCGATGACCACTCTAGCACAGACTTTTATCGGTTCACCATCAGCTTTGATGAGGCAAACAACTCTGTGAATGTTTACTTGGACAGCACCCTCATCATCTCCATGGAGAACGGTATCGTGTTAGCGGGTACACTCACGGGCACGACTGAGGGAATGAAGTCCGGAAAGTTTCAGATCGGGCAGGTTGTTTTTAGCGGACCTAAGGGAGGAGGTTACAGCAGTATTCATATTGATGATATCGTACTGGCTGAGCCTACGCTCATTTTTGTTGAGTCAGGGAACTACAAAGCTGTTGATTTGAGTCATTCTGTGGTCAAGGCAGGCAGCGCTCTGGATCTTTCCGGGTTGATTGATGCTCCCGCCGGGAAGCACGGCAGGTTGACGGTTAACGAGCAGGGAAAATTGGCGTTTGAAAATGACCCAACACCGTTTCGTTTCTTTGGGTATAATAAAGTGCCAGAGGAAATCTGGCGCGATGTCTCTGACCAGCAGTTTGAGCAGAATGCCATCAACTATGCGAAGGCAGCCAGGGCGCAGGGATACAACATGGTGCGCCTACACGGAATTGATCAGTGGCTTATGAGAAGCGCAACTGCCGATCTTGAGTTTAATCCCCAAACTCTTGATCGCTTTGATCGCATCGTGGCAGAACTTAAGGAGCAGGGCATCTATGTGCATTACGTAGTCATGTCTTACTTGTACTATGACGTCCTCAACAGTGCGAACTATTGGAGCCGGATGGCTGCGAGGAACATGCATAGGCTGATGTTCGCCATTGGGCGCAGCGATGAACGTGAACGGTTCAGTGAGGGGGCCAGTCGGCTGCTGAACCATGTGAATCCCTATACCGGTCTTGCCTGGAAAGACGACCCCGCTGTGGCGATAGTCGAGTGCTTCAACGAAATGTATCTCGGCATTACTGAAATCAATAACGTTGCCATTGATTATCCCGATGAATACCTTCTCTTTGTCAACAAGTGGTCTGAGTGGTTGAAAGAACGCTACGAGGGTGAGCTGGAGTCCGAGTTGCCGGAATGGATGTACGGTATCGATCTGGATAATCCCCCGGTACCGGGAGTAGGGGGGGCTCACGATGCGGCGAAGGACGACTTCGGGCGTTTTTTGTATGACTGCGTTGTTGAGTCGAACGCCTGGGGTCAGAACACGCTTCTTCAAATCGGTTATGATGGAATTGTAACTAATACGCATAACAATCTTTACGGTGCGGCGGCAACATGGAGTTCGCTTTCTGTCGCAGACGTACACAATTATTTCGAACACCCGTATGGGCCTTCGGATAGGCGGAGCGTTGGCCAGAGAAGCTCTATAAACCTCCCTTGGCTCTTTCCCAGCATCGCCGCCTCCCGTCTTTATGGGCGACCTTTTACGGTGAGCGAATACAATTATCCGTTCTGGAACCAATATCAGTATGAGATGCCACTCACCTTTGGTGCTTACGCTGCCTTTCAGGGCTTCGATGGCCTGGAGATCTATGGAGATGCCGTGTACCTTGATCTGGGCAATCAACAACTGGGTTCCTTCAATGTTGGCGTTTCTCCGATACAGCGAAGCGGTGAGTTTCTGACAGCGATGTTTTACAGTCGCGGCGATGTTGCACCTGCGAATAACCGTGTTGCACTAATCATTCCTGAGGAGTTTCTGTTCTCTGATGGAAACGCGCTACAAAGCGTATCGAGCACTCAAAACAGGCTCTCTCTGATGACCGGCTTTAGTCTGATCTTTCCTTCATTTGGTCCTGGGAATAGCCCTAATGGTTGGTGGAGTAATGATCTGAAGCAGGAGGATCCGTACATTGAACGGGGCGCTAGGATCAGTGAGGCGTTTGCCCAGACCCGGGGCAATACACTTAACCTTTATAGCCAAAGCGGTTCCACGGTAGCTAATCAACAGGCTGCATACCACTTTTCCCAGAATGTTACGCAGGGCTCCTTCGAGTTTACTATCCGCAAGCCGAACTATAATTCCGCGTATGCGTATTTTGGGCAGAGCGCTACGCCTGTGTTCGAAAACTTTTATTTGACGATAACCGGAAGCTCCGTCCTCTTGTATGCCAATAGTCCCGGTAATGACAGGATAAGAGCTGAGCCTTGGGGTGGAGGTAACCACTCTAGTACAGACTTTTATACGTTCAGGATCGAGTTTGATGATGTAAATAAGTCCGTGAGTGTTTACCTTGATGGTACCCCCATTATCTCCATGGCGAACGGTACCGTATCCGCTGGCACACTTATGGGTAGCATTGCTGGAATGAACTCCGGGGTGTTTCAGATAGGGCGAGTCGGATTTAATGGACCTTGGGGTGGGGGCTACAGCAGTATTCATATTGATGATATCGTGCTAACCTCGGAGTCTATCACTCTTTATGAGCAGAATTTCGACACGACAGGGACTTGGTACGTCAACGAGAGCGTCAGTAGCCCTACGGTGAAATTTAGTGAGGGCATGCATCCTGACCTCAACCTCTTGCCCTCCGGAGTGACTGAATACGTATCTACAGGATGGAGCACGGAAATAGATCCAGACAGCGCCATCGATAGTTCGGATTTGGCCCAAACCGTGAATGAGCTGAGATCGAAAGGAATCTTGACCGAGGATAATCTTACTGACCTCGATGCGGGCATTTACCAAAGTGACACCGGCGAAATAACCCTATACCGCGACGCATTTGAGGCCACTGTCATCACCCCGAAAACAGAGGCTGTGGCAATGCTTGCCGGGAACAACCGCCAGCTCGGTGCGCTGACCATCAACAGCACGGATGCTAACGGCCTGTTTGGTTTGACTGCCGTGGACAATATCCCCTTGGTGGAGTCCGGGAGGCTAGTCCTTGTGGTTGCCACCGAAGTAGTCAACACGGGGATGGAACTTACATCGGATCGTGTCACCAGCATCAATCTTGGTACAGCACCCGTTTTAATGAAGACGGTAAATTTCTCTATCAGTCTTTCAAACCAAGCTGCCGATCAGCTTCGTTGTTTTGCTCTGCGTATCGACGGCGAACGCTTACAGGAACTCCCGCTCACTGTGGGCGACGGCCATGTCACGCTCGAGGTTGATACCGCCGCGCTTGCTGATGGCCCCACTCCCTTTTTCGAATTAACGACTCAATCTAACAATCTCTATAGTGAATGGATTGAGGGTTTTATGGATTTAACTTCCGATCAACAGTTGCCTTTGGCAAACCCTTCGCTGGATGGTATCTCCAATGCCGTCAAGTTCGTACTTGGAATGGACCCAACGGTGAATGCGCGGGCCGACCTTCCTGTGCCAGTCATCGTGAACAGGCCTGAAGCAAATTATTGTGTGTATGATATATATCTAAACCCGGATGCTCTTGCTGAGCCCGGGCTGGATATTACGGTTGAGTACAGTGCTTCCCTTTCTCCTGTATCATGGCTACCAGTGAGCGAAAACTATTTGGACACTCCTGAGCCTAATCTACTTCGGGTGCGTATGCCTGTTCAAACGGATGAGAGTATCTTTCTGCGTTTGAAGTTGAATGGTATTTAAATCCTTTAATTATAATAATAAAGCATACTATTTGGGCCATTTTCGCATGACCTCCTAGAACCGTGCCATTGCATTTGAGACACTGGCGTGGAGTATGCGATTTCTAAGTTTCTTGTTCCTTGACAGCGTAAGCGTCATACCAAGTGCCGTTGATTTATTCTGCCCGCGGGGGCGGGGGTTGTCGTATATTCGGTAGGCATGGAGATTACGCCTTGTCCGCCAGAATGTGATGCCGGGAGCGCAGGCTTGAGTGAGCTTGAGTTGCTGAGGCGGGAGCTGGCTGGGGTGTCGAGGGTGTCGCCCGGGCAGCGAGAGTTGATCTTGGATGCGTTCGAGCGTAGCGGGCTGAGCGAGCGGGCATTTGCGGAGGGTCTGGGGGTGAGGGATGGGACGTTCAGGCGGTGGGTGCGGGCGCGGCATCGTGTTCTTAGCGGGGAAGCCGGGCTGACCGGAACGACCGGCCCTATTGCGCTGGTTGAGGCGGTGTTGGATGGGGGCGCGGGCACTGGAGGCTCTGTCGAGGTGGAGACGCCGGGCGGGCTGAAGGTGCATATCGCCCGGCGTGAGGATATTGCCCTGGCGGTGGCGCTGCTGCGGGCCTTGCGGGAGGAGTCATGCTGAGCTTCAGCGGGAGTCTGCGTGTGTTCGTGGCGCTGGAGCCTTGCGACATGCGCAAAGGGTTTAGTGGACTGGAAGCGCTGGTGACGCAGCGCCTGAAGGAATCGGTGCGCGGGGGAGCGCTGTTTTTGTTCACGAACAAGCGGCGCACACGCCTGAAGGCGCTTTACTTCGACGGGACGGGTTTGTGGCTCCTGAACAAAAGGTTGGAGGTTGGTCGCTTCAGTTGGCCAGTCTCGACGGACCCCACGGCAGTGAAGCTGCGGCTGCGCCCGGAGGCGTTTGCGCTGTTGTGCGACGGGGTGCAGATGCAGGGGGCAAAGTTTTTACCCTGGTATGAACGCGAGCCGTGATAATGAGCTTTACTGTCATGCTAAAATGGATACAGTGATGGCATCATGACCGACCGCGAAGCCGCCCTCGAAGCCAAACTGGAGGCGGCTCAGTTGGAAAACCGGTTGTTGCGGGAGAAGATCGACGCGCTGGTGCGTGCCCTTTACGGCAAAAAGAGCGAGAAGCTGGACCCCGCGCAACTTGAGCTGCTCGGAGGGCTTGCGGAAAAAATAGACGAGGCTCCCGCCGCCGTTGAGCCGCCCGCGGGAGTCACCCAAAAGGCTCCGAGCAAGCCCCGCCGCCCCGGTCCGCGCGTGCCCGAGCACCTGCCGGTGAAGGAAGTCGTGCTCGACCCGGACGAGGTGCTGGCTTGCCCGCAAGAGTGGCGGCTGATGGGCGAAGAGGTCAGCGAGCAGCTCGATTACGAGCCGGGCCGCTTTTACCGTCGCCGCCTGATCCGGCGCAAGTACGTCCGCAAGGACGCTCCCTTTACCGCGCCGGTGATCGCGCCGCTGCCTCCGTGTATGCAGGAACGCTGCCTGGCCACCCCGGAACTGATCGCTCAGGTGGTGATCGGCAAATATGCCGATCACCTTCCGCTTTACCGGCAGTCGCAGATTTACCGGCGCGCAGGCGTGGAGCTCTCGCGGCAGACCCTGTGTCGCTGGGTGGACCTGGCCGCCGATACCTGCCAGTTGCTCTACGAGTGGATGGCCCGCGAGCAGATGGCCCACGCCTACCTGCAAATCGATGAGACGCCCATCCCGTACCTTGATCCGGGCCGGGGCCAAACCGCCAAGGGCTACCTGTGGGTCTGCTCCCTGCCCAACGGCTACGTCATTTACATCTGGCATCCGAGCCGCTCAGCCGAGTGCCTCCAGCAGATACTCCCCGAGCACTACCGAGGCATTATCCAGTGCGACGGCTACGCCGCCTATCCCAGTGTGGCCAGACAACGCGCCGGACCGGACCTGGAACAGGGACCGGTTCAGTTGGCCAGTTGCTGGGCCCATACCCGGCGCAAGTTTTTTGAAGCTCACGAGCATGCCCCGAGCGTGGCCGGGTGGATACTCGGCCAGATCGCCCAACTCTACCGAATCGAAACCCGCCTGCGCGAACGCCGGGCCGGACCGGGCTTGTGCGCCGTTGTACGCTCGGCCCAATCGGCCCCTATCCTCGCACGCCTCAGAAAAGCCTTTATCCTCCTGCGCCAGCGCTACCGCCCCCAGTGCTCCATGGCCAAGGCCATCGACTACGCCCTGGGCCAGTGGACCGGCCTAAAAGTCTTCATCAAAAACGGGATCATCGTCATCGACAACAACGAGGTCGAGCGAGCCATCCGCCCCACCAAGATCGGCGCCAAAAACTGGACCTTTATCGGCTCGGAAACATCAGGAAGAACCGCTGCCATCCTTTACACCCTCATCGAGTCTGCCAAACGATACGGACTCGACCCCTACCAGTACCTCCTCCTCCTGCTCAGGGAACTCCCCGCCGCCACCAACTGGCAAATCCAAGCCTACACCCCTGCCGCCATCGCCAAGAGCAAACGACTCCTGCCGGCAAACGCCGCCTGAGGCCGACCAGCCCAATCCCCGGGGACACGGCGTACGCGCCCCCCTCCAACGCAAGCGACACCGCAAACGACGCGGCAAGCAAAATCAAACGGTGCTTGGCATGACGCTTACAATTAATCGCAGCACGAGTCAATTAGGTCGTGTTATTATTTTTGGTTTTAGATGTATTGGAGTCCTATGGAGAGGGGCCGATTCACATACAGTAATAGTTCAAAGCGGCACGCTACTTTTTTGGCCACTTCGATTAACCTCGCCTTCTTTGCGACAACTGGAGACAATCTGATATGCGCGTAAAGACTGGTAGCAGCCAAAGCAATCTCTTCGACATTTTGAAACACGCGGACAGCGCTTCGCAGCGTAAGAGCAGCCTGGATCGGCTTGATGTGATCGATTGGGAGACGTTTCGTGCGTTGCTTGAGGAGCGCCTTTCCTACGGCGACCAAAGCAAGGGTGGGCGCATTCCGTGGTGTCCGGTTTTGATGCTCAAGGTGCTGGTATTGCAGCGCTTCTTTGACCTATCGGACCAAGAGACAGAGTTTCAGATTCTTGATCGCTTCAGCTTTCTGCGCTTTGTGGGGCTACGCCCCGGCGATGGTTCTCCCGATCACGCGACGATCTGGTCCTTTAAGGAACGCCTTGGAGCCGAGGGGATGGTTGCTGTGTTCGAGTTGTTCAACGAGCAACTGCGCACTCAGGGCTTGATCGCCAGTTGCGGCAAGATCATCGACGCCAGTTTTATCGAGGCTCCCAAGCAGCGCAACCGCCGCCATGAGAACGAACAGATCAAGCGCGGCGAGGTGCCCGAACGCATCGCCAAGAGGCCGCGCCGGGCCTGCCAGAAGGATCTCGATGCGCGTTGGACGCAGAAGAACCATGTATCCTATTTTGGATACAAGAACCACGTCAAAGTCGATGCGGCCAGCAAGTTTATCGAGACCTTCACCGTCACAAACGCCGCCGTCCACGACTCCCAACCGGTCGGGAAACTGCTGCGTGAGAGCGACCGCGAGGCCGTGCTGTGGGCCGACAGCGCTTACGTCGGGCCGTTCATCGCCGCGCTGCTCAAAGGCTTCGCCATGCTCGCCAACATCTGCGAAAAGGGCACTGCCGCCCGTCCGCTCAGCCGTGAACAAAAGCGTGCCAACAGGCAAAAGAGCCGCATCCGCTCCCGCGTCGAACACGCCTTCGGCCGCATCGCCCAGTTCGGCGGCGACCGCTTCCGACGTATCGGCCAGAGACGATGTCGCTTCGAAACCGCCCTTACCAACCTCACCTACAACCTCGACCGCTATGCCATGTTCCATGCCAGGGGCTGAGCCTACACAATCGGGAGAAAATCGCCGCCAAACGCCTCAATCTGAGGCCAAAACAACCACCGCAACTCCCTGCAACTGCCCATCAAGCCCCCTTCCAGGCATCTGAAATCTCATAGCTGAACGGCTCAAGCAAAATGACTCCCTTAATCGAAGTGGCC
>NZ_JACHVB010000055.1 GCF_014230085.1 Ruficoccus amylovorans
AATGGAGTGCAATTTGGAGTGCACCCCTCTGAGGCATAAACTTCCTCCAGCGTCTTGTTAGCCGCCAGCTTGGCGATGTTCATATAGTGCCGGGCTGTGGTCGAAGGATCTTTGTGTCGTAGGATGGCCTGAATAACGAGCAAAGGAACGCCACGCACAGCTAGCCAGTGGCCGTGTGAGTAGCGCAGGGAGTGGAAATCGTGGTCCCCGAACTCATTTTTGTACACCAATCCGGCGCGTTCCTGATCGACGCGAAACTGTTCGGAGCCGGGCAGCCGGAACGGCAAAACCTTGTCCTCCGGCTTCCATTTCTTCGGCCGCATGGAGTGCAATTGAGCCACAACCTTAGGCATAAGGGGGATTTGCTCGCTGGTTCGGCCTTTTGAGTACTTGGCGCGGATGATGGCTTGTGCCTTCCCGTCATCGATGAACACGTCACCCCAACGCGGGTTTTGCAGCTCGTTTTTGCGCAAGCCGGTCCAGTGCAGCAGCCATATTCCGATGCGATAGTCTGCCCGATGGGGTGGCTTCCCGTAGCGCATGAACGTTTCAAGCTCGTCATCCGTCCACTCGCGGCGGTTCTTGGTCTCATTGCCCCGCGTCTCGCACTTCTCGACGTACTCCAGCGGATCGCGCTCAATGATCCCCTGCTTTTTCAGCCAGTTGAGAAAGGCCCGCATGCTCAGCAGGTACTCGTTGATCGTCTTGGCTGAAAGCTCCCGGCCTGTCCGCTCGCAAACCGGCACTTGCCCGCGCCACTGTTCGAAGCCAGTTGGCGTAATGTCGCCCAGGTCTTCCCAGTTGCAGACTTCGGCCAGCGTCTTGATGCGCGTCACCGTGTCGTGGATGTGCTTTTGCCGTAACCGCTTGGCTGTGTGTGACCGTTCGTAGTCGGCTACCAGATCGAGGATTTTCCGCGTAGGTGCGCCAAAGAGGTGCGAAGGGACCGGCAGGCCTTGCTCTTGCAGGGCAATCCCCTGTTTGAGTTCCTTCTCGTGCTTGAGGGCGCGATCAAGATGGGTGGTACGTAGCGAGCGAGTTGTTTTCTTGCCGTTGATCCAGACTGAGCAAGAGTACGTTTTAGAGAACTTCCCGTTGCCGCGGGGTTGCCTGAAAACGCTCATCAGATCAGGCCATAGAGGCTTTTAGGTGACGCTCTGCGAACTTCTTCAAGTCCCGCAGCCGGTAACGCACATTGCGCGGCCCGAAGACCACCTTCTTGAGTCCCATATCAACAAAGCGCGGTATCTGCCGCGTCGAGCAGCGGTAAAAGGCAGCCGCTTCCTCTCGGGTCAGCAGGCTGTCGTCATTCAGTGTCGGTGTCATCTCGCTCATTCATTTCCCTTTCCAATAGACGTTGTTTGGTAAGCTTTTCCTTTTTGGCTTTCAGGGCTGCCTCGCGTCTTGCTTTCATCCCCTTGGGGAGCGGAACGTCAAGGTAGCTAAGGCCAGATTCTTCCACCAATTTGGAAAACTTGTTTCCGAGACGGAAAAAGGCCATGAAGCCAAAGCCACCCTTCATACAGCATTCGAGGATATAAACCACCATGCTGGACTTGGATTGGAAGCCGAGGTGGAGAGCAAAGTCATCAAGGGCTTTGCGCTCCTCCTCGGACAGGTAAATACTCATTGCCTTGGTGCGAGGACCGCGATCCTCACCCTGCGGGACTTGTCTTCCTTTACGTGGCATATTGGCAAACAATAATACCAATGTGCTTTAGTCAAGAGTGTTTTTGGTGCATTGATGAGCAAAGGAATCAATGATGCTGAACAAGATTCGACTGGGGAGTGAACTCACGTAGCCATAAAATAGTCTATGTTGCGCCTAGTGATGAGGGAAGGTAGCGTCCAAGTTGTTAATTAATTGATCCGCTTTATCACATGCTTGAAGCTGCACATCCAAAGCATCCATATAATGCTCAATTTTGATCCTAACCCTGTCGTCTTCTTCGGCGTTGGGTAGTTTAGCTTTAAATTCATCAAGAATAGTGCGCATACGCATAATGCTTTTATGCATTTTTGATGCGTTAATCAATGGCATGTTTATCTTTAATAATTTAAATGGATAGACAGCCCCGATTCCATTCGTAACAAGAACCATCCTGCCAAACATTTCTTTCACACACTGATCATCGCACGAATCTACATAGTCTAAAACGCTTCTATCTATTTCAACAAAAGGTGTTCCAACGTCGCATATGTGTTTTTGATTAAACCTTACATCTCCTTCTCGTGTATAGGCCCTCACGTACCCTGATCCAAAAAAAGTAAACCCATCGTGATATATATTTCCTTTTGTTATGTAGCCCCGGCAAAGCAAGCCGAGGCGCAGAAGGCCAAGTATAGACGAGGAACAATGCTTAACAACTTGTAGGATTCCAGATGGTGATGTTTCAGCTGATATTATGCAGCAATCAGATACTTGTGATACTTGAAAATCTAAGTCCTTAGATCGTTTTTTGCTATTTGGGCAGGTCATGGGGCCCGAACGTCGGACAATATCAACATCCGCGGGGGTTCCTAGTTTTTTGACTGCTTCTACAATTTGAACTGACGTAAGTCCGTCCCCGCGTTCTGATTTATCGACAATTTTTTTAAACCCGAGAATATCGATAAATGAAAGGCGGATGCCAACATCTAGGGAATAAAAAGGTGCGGAGGGCGAGAGGGTGCTTAAGCATGGCGGTTTGCGAGAACCAACATGTCAACAAGAAGCTACCGTCGCCTCCGCGTGGAGGATCGTCCCATTATTTATCGCATGCGTAAAGCCGGAAAGAGTCAGCGCGAGATCGCCCATTTTCTGGGGTTTTCTCAATCGAGCATCAGCAAGGAGCTGAGTCGTAATCGGGGGCTGCGCGGGTATCGTCCTGGACAAGCGCATGCCAAGGCGCTTGGGCGTCAGCAGTGCAAGCGTCGTCGTCACCGCGTGATCGAGGGAGAGTTGGAGGCCCTCGTGCGGGAGCGGATTGAGTGCAAGCACAGCCCCGAGCAGATCAGCGGAGCTCTGCGGCGGCAGGGGCGTCCGGCGCCTTCGCGTACGAGCATCTACACGTTTATCCAGGCTGACCGTGATCGCGGGGGCACGCTTTACCGGCACCTGCGCATCAACGGCAAACGCCGCTACCGGCACAAGAACAAAGCCAGCCGCCACAAGCTCCCGGCCCGCGTGGACATTGAGCTGCGGCCTGCGATCGTGCAGCGGCGCGAGCGTTACGGCGACTGGGAGGCGGACCTCATCGCCGGTTGCCGGGGTGGAGGCTACCTGCTGAGTCTTTACGAGCGCAAGAGCCGCTATGGGCGGCTGGCGCTGCTGCAAAGCAAAGATGCCAACGAGACCGCTGAGGCCATTATCGGCGTCCTGCAAGGCTACCGCGTGCACACCATCACCTATGACAACGGGCTGGAGTTCGCCGGACACCGGCGCGTCAGTGAGGCCCTCGGCGCAGCCGGATTCTTTTGCAAGCCCTACCACTCATGGGAAAAAGGCGGCGTCGAGAACTTCAACGGACTCGTCCGACAATACTTCCCCAAGGGCACAAACTTCCTCGATGTGGGCGAGCCTAGGCTCGCCCACATCGAAGCCCAACTCAACCAACGCCCACGCAAAACCCTACACTTCCTTTCTCCCAACAACCTCAAACTACACTTCGCCGCTTGACCACCTCAACCCAGCACAAAAATGATTCCTTAGAAGTTGGAATCCGCG
>NZ_JACHVB010000056.1 GCF_014230085.1 Ruficoccus amylovorans
ACCTATGCGGCTGGAGACGAGGTGCTTTATCAGGATTATGTATATGTTTCTCTGCTGGGGGCTAATGCCGGAAATAACCCGCTTGAGGAACCATCCTATTGGGCGCGGAAAGCTCCTGATCTTGACGAGGGCACTTATGAGGCTGGGGATCAGGTCTGGTATCGGAATGTGATCTGGGAAGCGACGGGGCCGGTCACGGTCACCATTTCCGGCGGCGTTTTTGATTTTGATGAAAACGATTGGACTGCGATCTACAAGCCGGGGGCGTTCGAGGTTCGCTTTTATCGTCCGGGAAGTTTTGAGGCAGCGCCGGATAGTGTTACTGGACTCTATCCGCTTGTCAGTGGAGCTAATCCATTTGTGACCTATGTGGTCAGCAATCCGACTCCGTCTGCTTCCGAACCGGACCAGCTCAAGGTGGAGGAAATCCGTTCCGGTGCGAGTGTGAATGTTTACCATTGGACGCAAACGGGCAACACTTGGAGCTATGCGGAGGGGGGCAACTTGATCTTGACCGAGCTGACCCGGAGCGGGGCATTTGACGAGAATGCCCCTGTGGGGACGACCCGGACGGAACGTCGCAAGTTGAAAAATGGAAGTGGTGAGGTTGCATCGGATGTATTGAAAACTTACGAGATGTTCCCTTGGGGAGAGGAACTGATCTCGGAGGCGCAGGACCCCGAGGGGGTGAACCGGGTAACTCGCTACTATTATCACGATGAGGACAGTGGTGCGCCCGGCTATGGGCGGCTGAAACTGAGGGTGGGGCCCTTTGGCAACTGGGATTACTGGATCTATGATGCTGACGGGCGTCAAATTAAGACAGTCTCTCAGTTTAAAAACACTTCTGCTCCTGGCGGTGACACCCTGCCTTCCTCTGTGGACGAGAGTAGTAATCGGGTGGTTTCGCACACGTTTAATGAGGATGCTGATGCCGGTTGGAATGCGTCCTTGGGGGAATTACGCCGGACAGTGACCTATGTGCAAGGGAATGAGGTTAGTAGGGGCTACCAGATTAGGTACGAGGAGCGTGAGATTGAGCGTATTCAGGGAATTGATACCGAGGTCAAAATCGTAACCTACGTCGATTGTACAGTTCCCGGCGCGGCCTTGGGAGCCGCCTCCAATCTGGTCACCGTTGAACGTACGATTGATGAGTTTGATCTCAAGGGGCAGCCCTTCAGCATCGAGCGCCCCGATGGTACGATGACCCGGTATTCCTACTCCTACGATACTTCCAGTAGTGAAACGATGGACTGGCTCGTGACAACCAGGGAGGAAGGCACCTATGTTTACACCCCTCTGCTGGAGTTTGAGCCCTTTTTGCGTGAGGTTACGGTTGTGGACGGAGTGGGCAATCTGCAATCCCGTGAGAGCTTCCGGTTTGATGAGAGTGGCGAGCCCTTTACCGTAGATCTTGAAGTGGTCAACGGACACGATTCTGAGACGGGCCGTCCGACTTCTATTATCTATTTGGATGGTACGACTCGTGATATGGCCTATGCCTGCTGTGGGCTGGCTTGGGAGTTGAGTCGAGATGGAGAATACACCCAATACACCTATGACGATGCGGGGCGCGTAGTGGAGGCCCTCAAAGGGGATGGCCTGACAAGTTACGATCTGGACGCTGCTGGTCGCGCAGTGCGGACTACATTCAGTAAGGGTAGTGCTTCGACAGAAACTACCTCGACCTACAACAAGGCTGGTGAGCTTGTGTCCAGTATGGATGTGATGGGGCGAATCACGGACCGCATCAAGGATACCGTTACTGCTGCTGGTGAAACCTTTGTTCGTGAACGCGTGTCCTTCCCTTATCTGCCAGGGCAGGCCCCAGTCTGGGCAACCACGACTCTCAGCTATCAGGATGGCTCGCTCTATCAGGTCAGCGGCCCTTCTACAATGGCTCGCCGGTACAGTTATTCTTCAGCCGTGCCGGGGGAAGAGGCTACGACTGAGACTTTTCTGAAGCCGGACCTGAGTGCCTCGGGCGAGTATAGCACAACCGTGACGGACATGTTGGGGCGTACGCGAACGGTTCTGCAACCGGCTCTCGCTCCCGGGGGGGCGGGCGAGGCGCAGACCAGCTACAGTTACAATGCCTTGGGGCAACTAGTCTCAATGGAAGATCCAACCGGCGTCACAACCTTTTACGTGTACGATGATGAGGGGCAGTTGTGGAAAACCTATGTGGGGGATGATGTTGAGGGGCCGGTGCAGACGACAACCATCAGCTACGGGCCTGCTTCGTGGGATAGCGGAGTGCGGGTTCGCAAGACGACTTCTGTGAGTGGGGATGATGTTTCAGGGGCGCAAGTCACCGAGGTCAGCCTCGACGATCTTACCACTGTCACAACTCAGTACGGACTGACGGCGACAACGGTTACGGCATTGACCCCTGCCGTGCCGGTGGGCGGATCGGGTGGCTATGCTCCGGCCACCCGTACGGTCACGACGAGCATTGCCGACGCCGTTGGGGGCTTTGTCTCGAAAACAATTACCGTTTACGCGGATGGCCAAGTGGTCTCCAGTGCAAGCTATGACGCTCAGGGCGCCATGCTTGATCAGACTCAGTACACTTACAGCGACTTGGGTGCTCCGCATACCGTGAGCGATGCCTTCGGTGTCACGACCTACAGTTATCTGGCTAATGGTCGTCTCGAGAGTGTGACGACGCCTGTGGCGGTTGAGGGATCCAGTCTCCCCGGTGACCAGGCACAGACGACTTCCTATGCCTATAGCGATGCCCCGGATGGGAGCATGACGAGGACAATCACCTTGCCGGACGGAAGAATACAGACCGAGGAATACTATCCGGATGGACAACTCAAGCGTCGCAGCGGGTCGAGAACCTACCCGGTAGAGTATGCTTATGACTACGCGGGTCGCATGGCCACGATGAAGACTTGGCAGGATTACCCTTCGGGGGTTCCGGTTGTTACCCATTGGGTTTATAATGCTCGCGGGCTTTTGCAGGAGAAATACTACGCCTACGAGGTGGGGAATCCCGGCACTCCTGACCTGAGCTATACATACGACGATGCCGGCCGACTGAAGACTCGGACCGGTGGTCGTGGGATTGTTACGGCTTATTCCTACGACCCGGACTACGGCTATCAGACGGGCATATCCTACAGTGATGGTAAGACTCCAGCCATCAGCTATACGCAGTATGACCGCAGCGGGCGAATCGGAGCCATAACCGATAGGACTGGCACGCGAACGCTTGTTTATGGGGATGGTCGGATTGTCTCGGAGACCTATGAAGCGGACGGGGAGCCCTGGGATGGTTTTGCGGTTGAGAGGACATTTGATGCGGCCACTCGCCCGAACACGGTCAGCCTTTCCGATGGCACCAGTCCGCTGCACGCAGTGCAGTACGGCTTCGACGGTGTCACAGGGCGTCTGGAGACGATTGGCTTCAGTCAGGGCGGTCAGGTGCACACGGCGGCATACGGTTATCGCCCCGGTAGCGCTCTGGTGGAAAATGTGGTGCAGTCCCGTGGGGCTGCGGAAGTGCTTGCCGTTCACCGTCAGTATGATAATCTTGGTCGTCTAAGGAGCCTGAGTTATGGTATTCCTCATCAGCAACTGGGTATGACCTACGCATACAATGCGGCGAACCAGCGGACTGCGGCCACTCTGGGCAGCGGAGAGTACTGGCTTTACGGTTACGATGCGTTGGGGCAAGTCACCAGCGCTGCGAAGTACCTGCCTGGTGCGCAACCAATTCCCGGCTACGTGTTCAATTACGGGTTTGACGATATCGGTAACCGTACTCAGGCCGGGCGGGATGGGAATACAACCCGTCGTCAGGTGTATTATGCCGGAGCCGATGCCACCGGGACAAACGGTGCCAATCCGCTTAACCAGTACGGCAGTCGCAGCGTGCCTCGCGTCCTTGGAGTGCTGGGGTCTGCTCACCCGGCGGCGGAAGTGACGGTTAATGCGGAGACGGCCACCCGTACAGGAGAGTACTTCCAGGCACTCTTGGATTACTCCGGGGAAACAAGTCCAAATGCTGCCCGGCAGGAGAGTATCGCGATCCAGGGAACCTACTCAGGGCAGGGGAGTGGTGGTGCCGATGCTGTCGCCGAGGCTGAAGCCAGCGCCTACCTACCTCCCAACCCGGAAAACTTTATATACGATGACGACGGGAACTTGTCCAACGACTCTCGTTGGGTGTATACTTGGGATGGTGAAAATCGCCTTATTGCGATGGAGCCAACTTCTGTGGCAGCCGGCTTGGGGGTTCCCAATCGGAAACTGGTCTTTACCTATGACTCCCAGGGTCGCCGCATGAAGAAAGAGGTGTTCGATTGGGATGATGTAGCGGGGGACTGGGGGAGTACGCCTGTGGAGACTATCGCTTTCCTTTATGACGAGTGGAACGTGTTGGCCGAGCTTGCTTACGATGGGGCTGGGACTCTTGCCTCCTCGCGCACCTACACCTGGGGGCCCGACTTGAGTGGAACCCTTCAAGGGGCGGGTGGCGTCGGTGGCCTGCTGGCCGTTACTGCGGGGGCTGATACCTATTACCCCGCTTACGATGGCAATGGGAATGTCATGGCTTATGTGGACAGCCAGTCTGGCACGGTTTCGGCGCGATTCGAGTACGGTCCCTTCGGCGAACCCTTACGTGCTACCGGTGCCGCCGTGGCCGAACTCAACTACCGCTTCTCCACCAAATATACCGACCCTGAATCCGGCCTTCTTTACTACGGCTACCGCTATTATGACCCTGTCGTTGGCAGATGGCTATCAAGAGACCCGATTGGGGAACAAGGCGGGGTGAACCTGTATGCCTTCGTCGGAAACGATGGGGTGAACGGGTGGGATTACCTGGGGCAGATATCTCTAGGTTTAAAAATCACAGGTATTTGGACCTCTAGGGTAGCAGAGACTGCTTTTCTTAGTTCTATTGCTTCAAGGTTTTTCGAAGACATGCCTGTGTATGTTCTTTCTGATGATGAAGGTGAGATGCGCAATATGGATTCAGTTGTTGGAACTGCGTTGATGAGGTATGCGGATGCCAATAACCTGTCTGGTCTAATCGAGGTTGATAATATTAATCTGAGGGATTATTACAGCGAATTTGTATATTATATCGATGCTACTACGCTTGGGACTGGATGGTGGCTTAATGGGGCAGAAAGTGTTACGGCAACTGGAACCTTTTGTTATTTAAATAATAAAATTTATGTAATAGTACTCTCTCTGCAGTGGAATGATACAATAGACGCGAATCCGAGCGGTGAGCCTAGAAAGCATCAAATTGAGTGGTTATATAAACTACATCAGGATGTTTATAATTTAGATTTTGGAGTGAAAATACCATGGTTAATTGGACCAACAGTTTTACAGTAAAAAAGCAATTTTTTCTTGTTTTGTTAATAGTTTTTGTGGGGTTTCTTGTTGTCTATGTTGTTGACGATATGAAGCTTTTTCCTGGTCACAGGCATTTGGTTGTTAGTGGACTTGATGGATGTCCTCAGCTTTTGCCTTTTCTTGAAGGGATTGGTTTAGAAGGTCCTATTGACATATATTCGACTGATCGGTATCGTTTTACGTACTATATAATTGAAGGCAAGGTGCTGACGCCAGGAAGTCTCGATAAATATGGATATTCTTGTGATTCCTTGGGTGCTGATTATGACATGTCCTATTTGTTTGCTCCGTTTGATGAGGTCGGTTTTAATTTAGATTCTTCGTTTGCTGACCCCATTTTAAAATGCGATAAGAGTATTGATGGAGATGGCTCATCTGTTAGTGTTTTTTTTGATCATAGCGGAGGTGTGCTGATAAGGGTTATTGATATGAACTCCCCGTCGGATTAGTGAGATGAAGTAGCACTCCTGGGATGGTGAAAATCGTCTTGTGGCAATGGAGCCAAATTCTGCGGCAGCTGGCTTGGGTGTTCCCAATCGGAAACTGGTCTTTACCTATGACTCCCAGGGTCGCCGCATGAAGAAAGAGGTGTTCGATTGGGATGATGTAGCGGGGGACTGGGAGAGTACGCCTGTGGAGACTATCGCTTTCCTTTATGACGAGTGGAACGTGTTGGCCGAGCTTGCTTACGATGGGGCTGGGACTCTTGCCTCCTCGCGCACCTACACCTGGGGGCTCGACTTGAGTGGAACCCTTCAAGGGGCGGGTGGCGTCGGTGGCCTGCTTGCCGTTACTGCGGGGGCTGATGCCTATTACCCCGCCTGCGATGGCAATGGTAATGTCATGGCTTATGTGGACGCCAGCACTGGCGGATTGGCTGCCGAGTTCGAATACGGTCCCTTCGGCGAACCCTTACGTGGTACCGGTGCCGCCGTGGCCGAACTCAACTACCGCTTCTCCACCAAATATACCGACCCTGAATCCGGCCATCTTTACTACGGCTACCGCTATTATGACCCTGTCATTGGCAGATGGCTATCAAGAGACCCATTGTGTGAACTTGGTGGGATTAATTTATACACATTTTGTTTAAATTCTCAGACAAATAACATAGATCCGCTAGGGATGTATTCTGTGTATGTTGTCTTGACTGTTCTCGTCGTTACAATGTTTATATTAGAGCAAATACTATCCAGTCTGGTTGCCGAAGCCGCTCAAATGGTGGAAGAGTATATAACAAGGCAGGCAGTTATAACGGCAATAGAGGTACGAGCGAATGAGACGAATTCAACCCACGGGTTTGTAGATGCGAGTGGCTATGGGCAAATTTTATTTTCAGGGGATGTCGATGGCCTTTCGCCTGCGGATGGAGTCGTTTTGGCATTTTTTCATTGTGACGGAGATGACTTGACTGTTGAATGTGTTCTTCGTTATACAAGAGAAATAGTTGGAACGAATTCTAGGACTACTGTATATGTGGATCTGGATAGTTTTACAGAAGAGAATTGTCCTGTATGTGGTCAAAATTAATATACAAATATATCTACCCGTTGTCACTTGCAGTTCTGGGTGTGCTGGCTTATGGATTTACTGTTTCATGTCAAAGCAATCTTGCGCTAATCGGAGTTAATAAGTCTACGACGATATCTCTCGCTTTTTCTGTTTTGCTCATACTGTATGTAGCATGCGTGGGGCGTGTTATAGCTAATGAGTCATTGAGCAATACTAAGTGCTTTTTAGTGGTTTTTATTGGTTCTATATCTGTCGCATGGGTAAGTGGTAGATCGGTAGATTTTTTTTAGTAGTAAAAGCTATGTCTAGCAATCAGTCTGTGCTTGTGGTTGGATCTGGTGATTTTAAATGTGCCAATATTTTTGTGTTTTCGATCGCACTATGCATAGCAGCATTTGCTAGCATTAAGTCACGATTGGATCATTGAGTGGCAGTCAAGGGATCCCATCGAAGAAAAGGGGGGGG
>NZ_JACHVB010000057.1 GCF_014230085.1 Ruficoccus amylovorans
GCTGCCACAGAAGTTGGCTCCATCGCAATAAGGCGATTTTCACCATCCCAAGTATACACCCAACGAGAGTCGTTGGACAAGTTCCCGTCGTCATCGTATATAAAGTTTTCCGGGTTGGGAGGTAGGTAGGCGCTGGCTTCAGCCTCGGCGACAGCATCGGCACCACCACTCCCCTGCCCTGAGTAGGTTCCCTGGATCGCGATACTCTCCTGCCGGGCAGCATTTGGACTTGTTTCCCCGGAGTAATCCAAGAGTGCCTGGAAGTACTCTCCTGTACGGGTGGCCGTCTCCGCATTAACCGTCACTTCCGCCGCCGGGTGAGCAGACCCCAGCACTCCAAGGACGCGAGGCACGCTGCGACTGCCGTACTGGTTAAGCGGATTGGCACCGTTTGTCCCGGTGGCATCGGCTCCGGCATAATACACCTGACGACGGGTTGTATTCCCATCCCGCCCGGCCTGAGTACGGTTACCGATATCGTCAAACCCGTAATTGAACACGTAGCCGGGAATTGGTTGCGCACCAGGCAGGTACTTCGCAGCGCTGGTGACTTGCCCCAACGCATCGTAACCGTAAAGCCAGTACTCTCCGCTGCCCAGAGTGGCCGCAGTCCGCTGGTTCGCCGCATTGTATGCGTAGGTCATACCCAGTTGCTGATGAGGAATACCATAACTCAGGCTCCTTAGACGACCAAGATTATCATACTGACGGTGAACGGCAAGCACTTCCGCAGCCCCACGGGACTGCACCACATTTTCCACCAGAGCGCTACCGGGGCGATAACCGTATGCCGCCGTGTGCACCTGACCGCCCTGACTGAAGCCAATCGTCTCCAGACGCCCTGTGACACCGTCGAAGCCGTACTGCACTGCGTGCAGCGGACTGGTGCCATCGGAAAGGCTGACCGTGTTCGGGCGAGTGGCCGCATCAAATGTCCTCTCAACCGCAAAACCATCCCAGGGCTCCCCGTCCGCTTCATAGGTCTCCGAGACAATCCGACCATCCCCATAAACAAGCGTTCGCGTGCCAGTCCTATCGGTTATGGCTCCGATTCGCCCGCTGCGGTCATACTGCGTATAGCTGATGGCTGGAGTCTTACCATCACTGTAGGATATGCCCGTCTGATAGCCGTAGTCCGGGTCGTAGGAATAAGCCGTAACAATCCCACGACCACCGGTCCGAGTCTTCAGTCGGCCGGCATCGTCGTATGTATAGCTCAGGTCAGGAGTGCCGGGATTCCCCACCTCGTAGGCGTAGTATTTCTCCTGCAAAAGCCCGCGAGCATTATAAACCCAATGGGTAACAACCGGAACCCCCGAAGGGTAATCCTGCCAAGTCTTCATCGTGGCCATGCGACCCGCGTAGTCATAAGCATACTCTACCGGGTAGGTTCTCGACCCGCTGCGACGCTTGAGTTGTCCATCCGGATAGTATTCCTCGGTCTGTATTCTTCCGTCCGGCAAGGTGATTGTCCTCGTCATGCTCCCATCCGGGGCATCGCTATAGGCATAGGAAGTCGTCTGTGCCTGGTCACCGGGGAGACTGGATCCCTCAACCGCCACAGGCGTCGTCACACTCTCGAGACGACCATTAGCCAGATAACTGTAGGTCGTGACACCGAAGGCATCGCTCACGGTATGCGGAGCACCCAAGTCGCTGTAAGTGTACTGAGTCTGATCAAGCATGGCGCCCTGAGCGTCATAGCTTGCACTGGAGACCACTTGGCCATCCGCGTAAACGGTAATTGTTTTCGAGACAAAGCCCCCAACGGCGTCGGCAATGCTCGTCGTGACCGTACGGGTGGCCGGAGCATAGCCACCCGATCCGCCCACCGGCACGGCAGGGGTCAATGCCGTAACCGTTGTCGCCGTCAGTCCGTACTGAGTTGTGACAGTGGTAAGATCGTCGAGGCTGACCTCGGTGACTTGCGCCCCTGAAACATCATCCCCACTCACAGAAGTCGTCTTGCGAACCCGCACTCCGCTATCCCACGAAGCAGGCCCGTAGCTGATGGTTGTCGTCTGCACCGGCCCCTCAACATCATCCCCCACATAGGTTTTCCACAACTGCCCCTCATCATCGTACACGTAAAAGGTTGTGACGCCGGTTGGATCTTCCATTGAGACTAGTTGCCCCAAGGCATTGTAACTGTAGCTGGTCTGCGCCTCGCCCGCCCCCCCGGGAGCGAGAGCCGGTTGCAGAACCGTTCGCGTACGCCCCAACATGTCCGTCACGGTTGTGCTATACTCGCCCGAGGCACTCAGGTCCGGCTTCAGAAAAGTCTCAGTCGTAGCCTCTTCCCCCGGCACGGCTGAAGAATAACTGTACCGGCGAGCCATTGTAGAAGGGCCGCTGACCTGATAGAGCGAGCCATCCTGATAGCTGAGAGTCGTGGTTGCCCAGACTGGGGCCTGCCCTGGCAGATAAGGGAAGGACACGCGTTCACGAACAAAGGTTTCACCAGCAGCAGTAACGGTATCCTTGATGCGGTCCGTGATTCGCCCCATCACATCCATACTGGACACAAGCTCACCAGCCTTGTTGTAGGTCGAGGTAGTTTCTGTCGAAGCACTACCCTTACTGAATGTAGTCCGCACTGCGCGACCAGCAGCGTCCAGATCGTAACTTGTCAGGCCATCCCCTTTGAGGGCCTCCACTACGCGCCCCGCATCGTCATAGGTGTATTGGGTGTATTCTCCATCTCGACTCAACTCCCAAGCCAGCCCACAGCAGGCATAGGCCATATCACGAGTCGTACCATCCAAATAGATAATAGAAGTCGGACGGCCCGTCTCAGAATCGTGTCCGTTGACCACTTCAAGATCTACGGTAAAGGGCTCGCCACTCTCATCAAACCGGAAGCTCTCACGGGATTGCAGATTGCCCACTCCGTCCACAACCGTAACCTCACGCAAAAAGGGCTCAAACTCCAGCAGAGGGGTGTAAACATAGGTGCCTTCCTCCCTGGTTGTCACGAGCCAGTCCATCGTTTCACTACTGGAAGTATCGTAGGAGTAGGAATACCGGGTCATCGTACCATCGGGGCGCTCGATGCTGAAGGGCTGCCCCTTGAGATCAAACTCATCAATCGTACGTTCAACGGTGACCAGATTGGAGGCGGCTCCCAAGGCCGCGCCGGGAACTGTACAATCGACGTAGGTTACGATTTTGACCTCGGTATCAATTCCCTGAATACGCTCAATCTCACGCTCCTCGTACCTAATCTGGTAGCCCCTACTAACCTCATTCCCTTGCACATAGGTCACTGTCCGGCGTAATTCCCCCAAGGACGCATTCCAACCGGCATCAGCATCCTCATTAAACGTGTGCGAAACCACCCGATTACTACTCTCGTCCACAGAGGAAGGCAGGGTGTCACCGCCAGGAGCAGAAGTGTTTTTAAACTGAGAGACTGTCTTAATTTGACGCCCGTCAGCATCATAGATCCAGTAATCCCAGTTGCCAAAGGGCCCCACCCTCAGTTTCAGCCGCCCATAGCCGGGCGCACCACTGTCCTCATCGTGATAATAGTAGCGAGTTACCCGGTTCACCCCCTCGGGGTCCTGCGCCTCCGAGATCAGTTCCTCTCCCCAAGGGAACATCTCGTAAGTTTTCAATACATCCGATGCAACCTCACCACTTCCATTTTTCAACTTGCGACGTTCCGTCCGGGTCGTCCCCACAGGGGCATTCTCGTCAAATGCCCCGCTCCGGGTCAGCTCGGTCAAGATCAAGTTGCCCCCCTCCGCATAGCTCCAAGTGTTGCCCGTTTGCGTCCAATGGTAAACATTCACACTCGCACCGGAACGGATTTCCTCCACCTTGAGCTGGTCCGGTTCGGAAGCAGACGGAGTCGGATTGCTGACCACATAGGTCACAAATGGATTAGCTCCACTGACAAGCGGATAGAGTCCAGTAACACTATCCGGCGCTGCCTCAAAACTTCCCGGACGATAAAAGCGAACCTCGAACGCCCCCGGCTTGTAGATCGCAGTCCAATCGTTTTCATCAAAATCAAAAACGCCGCCGGAAATGGTGACCGTGACCGGCCCCGTCGCTTCCCAGATCACATTCCGATACCAGACCTGATCCCCAGCCTCATAAGTGCCCTCGTCAAGATCAGGAGCTTTCCGCGCCCAATAGGATGGTTCCTCAAGCGGGTTATTTCCGGCATTAGCCCCCAGCAGAGAAACATATACATAATCCTGATAAAGCACCTCGTCTCCAGCCGCATAGGTCGCGGTAGGATCATAAGCATCAGCAAGACCGCTTGCAGTACGGACGATGTCCACCTGCGCCTGCGGAGCCACGATCTGCCGCAGGCTGCCGTCAACCGGGTGCTCAACCATGTTCACTCCGCTGCGCCAGCCATACCCCAGGATCGCGGGCGCATAGGCCTCTTGACTGATCGCATCCACATAAAATCCCAGCGAGCCCGCCCCCTGGGTCGGGCTCAATTCTCCGAGCCCGAAGTTAAAGTAGGCACTCCCCTCGCCGCCGCTTCCGCCACCGGCGGGCATCGACGAGCAATTACGCTTAGCCTCCATGTAGAGGAACTCCGTGTAATATCCCTTCACAGCAACCACATCCCCTGAAAGCGTATAGACCCCCTCGCTGTCCGGTTCGAGGGTCAACTTACTTCCCTTGACCTCAGAGCCAGCACTACGTTCCTCATCCATCCCCCAGCGCCAGAACACGGGCGTAAACTCCCAGTCGCCACACGTGCGAGGAGTCCACCGGTAGCCTACGTAAAAAGACCTGTGCCCGGACATCGAGATTGTTATCAGGTGGCCTCCGATTTCCCCTTCAGGCATATCAGATATATATGCAATCTTGTCAGATTGAGAGTCCGGTGCATATCCTAATAGAGCACTTGTTATGGACATTGGACTCTGGAGATTATACCGATCAGCCCAATCTTCACGCTCGGTAGGCTCACGCATATGGCTGCCAGATACACGCGCAGATGCATCTGAAGTGATAATGTACGAGTTCAGATTGACTCCCTCACTTCCGTAGTTTCCAGATTCGTCGTACAAGACATCTTCATAACGCCCCCCCACCCGGAAGTAGTCAAAATATATACTTCTAATGTGTCCTTGGAGGCCACCATCACCGACATATCTGGAGTTCATATAAGATTCGATTCCCCAGCTAATAGAACCATTAGGCTTATAGGTATATGAGTACGAACTGCTATATTTAGATTTATACAAAACCCCACTCCTACTTGGCAGGTCTTTCAAGCCACAAAAGCCAGAGATGGAACCGCTCCCTGTCTGAGAATAAAAATAAGATCCTGGAATATATATCTTTTCGATATCCGGACCATTAATTCCACACTGACCAGAGACACGTATCGCCGACAAAGCAATCAACCATGAATACAGACACAGGATTTTAAAATAAACGCTCATGGAACAACAATAAATCAGATTAATCAAAAGGGCTCACAGACTCACACTGAAGTACTCCAGACCGACCACAGGGTGGTCTTTTATACCAGCCGACAAGCCCGAGGCGAACTCATCCAAAGCAGTCATACCGTCTCCGTCGTCATCATCACCAGGACCCGTGACACCGTTTGCCATTGCCCAGACATCTCCAAGGCCGTCACCATTCACGTCCTCTTGTATGACAACGATCCATACAGGAGACAGCACACTTCCTCCCCCAAGCGACGAGGCCTTTGCCTGCAAGGCATAGCTACCGATGCCGGACGGACTCCACCCAGACTCATACGGAGGGGAGGAGTCTTCCGGTCCCAACAAAACTCCATTAGTATAAAACTTCACACCACTGACTGTATCTCCCGGAAAACTTGCCACAGCTTTCAAACCAATCGCTTGCCCAACAACAGCGTACCTGATCGTAGGCTCGACAAGATAAACAAAGGCTCGCTCATACTCTCCGGGCACCTCAGGAGGAGTAACTTCTACCCCCCACTCTTCCAGGGAAAAGGAGAAGACATATTTGAGTTGTCCGAGGTTGGCGGGGGCGTAGTTGGCGGAGAGAGGGGTGGCCGGGTCCCAAGGGTACTCTCCGGAAGAAAGAGATGTTCCGTCCGAAAGCACGATGATAAAACCATCGGCAGCGTGCATGACGTCATAAAAGGGTTTTGCGAGCGCCTTGAGTTGGCCCAGGTTCAAGGGGGCGTAGTTGATACCGGGGTTTGTCGAGAAGTTGGCCACCATCGAGGCGACCTCGCTCCCGGCACTCCCCGTTTCCTGCGATTCCATCTCCAGATAGGCTGCCTTGGCCAGATGCTTGGCTTGCCCGAGGTTGGCGGGGGCGTA
>NZ_JACHVB010000058.1 GCF_014230085.1 Ruficoccus amylovorans
GAGCGCTTTCACCCTCAACCGGGCATGCACTGCGCCTGGTGCAGCTTCCGGGGTGAGTGCGCGAAATGGACGGGAGGCGAGCGATGATCCAGGCCATCGTCATCGCCGTGGTCAGCGTCGGCGCTGGCCTCCTCATGCTGGGCAACGACAAGAACGAGCCGCCACCTCCGCCCGCCGCAGTGGTTGAGCAGGCTCCGTTTGTGCCGCTGGCCAATGCCCTGTATTGGGTGGGTGGGTGCTCGGTTGCCTGCTCGCTGATATGGGGCCGGAGCATCGTTCGGGCTGCGCAGTGCCGCAGGCAATAGCCGGTCATGCGCAGTCCGTTAAAAAAAACAACCACCCGCATCCAACCCATGAATGCCATCCTGAAAATCGCCCTGGTCGCGCTCACCGCTTACAGCGTGGGCACGCTCGTGGGGCCTGTGGCCATCGGCGCGGTCAACGAGGCCCAGGAAACGCTCAGCCCGTTCCTGGTCATCTCCGTGGCCATCCTCATCGGCTCCATTGGCTATGCCGTCGGAGCGGTGAGGCGTTCGCCCTTCGTGCCGGAATACCCCGAGTACCCGGAACGCGAACGCTACCGTTGAAGCCACCCGTGTAGTGGACAACCAATACAGCCCCGCTTCGTGTTATCCGAGGCGGGGCTTTTGTTTTTTCGCAAGCGCCAAGTCGGCGCATCACTCACCACCCTCAACTCATCAACACCATGATCACCGATACCATCGAACCCGTCTCAGCCACAACCACCAAGCCTTGCAACCTGCTCCTGCACTGCGGTAGCCACGCCGTCAGCCGTGGAGAGCTCGCGCAGGCACCGACGCCACCCCCGACCAGCACCTGGAGGCCGATTGCTCACTTAAAACTCCTGCAAGTCGTGGAGGTCGCCCTGCTTACCCAGGGCTTTGCCATTGCCGGGCAGGCGCATGGGCTCACCCATGACAACGCCCGTTACTTCGGCCTGATCGAGGTCAGCGGCTTTACCCACAACCCGGACTACCACTACGTGGTCGGCGTGCGAAACTCCCACGACATGCGCTTCTCTGCCGGGCTCGTCGCGGGCAGCCAGGTGCTTGTCTGCGATAATCTGTCTTTTTCGGGCGAGATCCAGTTGGCCCGCAAGCACACCCCGCGTATCCTCGACGACCTGCCCCGGCTGGTTGATGCCGCTGTGGGCAAGCTCAGGCGCTACTGGGACCAGCACGATTACCGGGTCATCCGTTACCGCGAGGCCCGCATCAATGACCGGCGTGCCCATGATCTGGTTATCCGCGCTGTCGATACCGGTGTCATGGCCAACGGATACATCCCCAAGGTCCTCTCTCTGTGGAGAAAGCCCCGTCATGAAGCGTTCATACCCCGCACCCTCTGGAGCCTCCAGAACACCTTTACGGAAGTCTTCAAGGGCCGCGTGGACCTACTCCCGGACAGAACCTGACGCCTGCACCGACTCCTCGACCATGAGGCCGGACTCAACTAGGCCTCACAAGCCCTTGGTGTAAACCATGGTTTACACCGGAGAAGCCCCACCATCGGCCCTGCCGCTACTCGGCAGGAACCAAGGGGGCTTTTTCTTTAGCTGCGGTATCTTAAAGCTCACAAGTAAGTGGACCACGGGGCAGTGCGTTGGGGCTCGGGGGCAGCCTCTTCATTCTTGTCTTAATGACCGGATAGCCTTCTTGGGGTTCACAGTGCTGGCGTCAGCCAAGATCAGGCGTGTGAAAACATTTTTGGGAGTAAGGGCCCTGGCGATGGTTCTCCCGACCACGCCACGATCTGGGGCTTTATGTCGCGTCTTGGGGTTGACGGGATGGTTGGGGTGTTTGAGTTGTTCAACGAGCAACTGCCCAGCCAGGGCTTGATCGCCAGTTTCGGCAAGATCATCGGCGCCAGTTTTATTGAAGCTTCCAAGCAGCGCAACCGCAGCTATGAGAACGAGCAGATCAAACGCGGAGAGGTGCCCGAGCGCATCGCCAAGAGGTCGAGCCGGGCCCGCCGGAAGGATCTCGATGCGAGTTGGACGCAGAAGAACCATGTATCCTACTTTGGATACAAGAACCACGTTAAGGTCGATGCAGCCAGCAAGTTAATCGATACCTTTACCCTCACGCACGCCGCCATTCACGACTCCCAACCGGTCGGGGGACTGCGACACGAAAGCGACCGCGAGACGGTCCTGTGGGCCGACAGCACCGACGTCGGGCCGTTCATCGCCGCGCTACTCAAAGGCTTCGCCATGCTCGCCAACATCTGCGAAAAGGGTACTGCCATCCGTCCGCTCAGCCGTGAACAAAAACGTGCCAACAAGGAAAAGAGCTTGGCATCTGAAATCTCATAGGTGGACTGCTCGCTCAAAATTATGCCCTTAATCGAAGTGGCCTTGAGCTTGCGGCTCCAGGGCAACCTTCGAAGAGAGCCGTAAGTTATTTTCAATAAACAAGAAACATACAAATCCCACACTCCACCATTTCAAGCATTGACCATTTCGATCAAAAACGTTCATTTTCAATCAATGCTTAAATTTGAGCGCACCCAGGCCATTCTCCGGGCCATCCAGCAGAATGGCAGCGTATCTTTATCCGAACTCGTCGAAGAACTCCACCATTCGGAGGCGACGATCCGGCGCGACCTGGCCGAACTCGAGCGGGAGGGAAAGCTCATCCGTACGCATGGGGGGGCCATCCTGCCCCAACGCCTGGCGCTGGAGCCGAGCTATGACGAAAAACGCAGTTGTAACTGGCCGTTCAAAAAGCAAATCGCCGATTGCGTTCTCAAAGCCATCCCCGAAGGCGTCACCATCTATCTCGACGCCGGCACGACCTGCCTGGAGGCCGGAATCCGGCTGCTGGAACGCAATGCCAACCCGATTTTCACAAATTCGATCCCGTTGCTTGTCGCCAGTTGCAATTACCCCGGAACGGTCACGGCAGTGGGGGGAGAAGTGCGTTCCATCAGCCGGGCACTCGTCGGAGCCATGTCGCTAAACTGGCTGGACAAACTCTATTTTGACATCGTCCTGATCGGGGCCTCAGCCATCCGGGATGATGGCGCCGTTTTGACCACAGAAATCCATGAAGCGTCGCTCAAGGCCCACGTCATCGAGCATGCCGACAAGGCATTCCTGCTGGCGGACTCGGACAAGCTCACGGCCTCCGCCACCCTCGAATTTACCACCCTCAAGCAGCTTTCAGCCTGGTACACCGACCATCGGCTGGACCGTAGCAAGTTCGCGCGTCTGCGCAAAAACTGCTCTGCCACTATCATTCGCACTCCCCAACCCTCATGATGTACTCAAAAAGCCTGGATCAGAAACTCGCCCGCATCCGCGCGGGCAAGGATACCCGTGAAGATTTTATCATCGCCGACGCCAAGGACGCCGACATGGCCTTCGGGATCATGGCTCCAGGCCCCAACCGGGCGGGAAGCTGTCCCCACGGCTACGACCAACGCCAGGGCTGCTACAAAACACTAGATGACTACCTGAGCCAGATCCGGGCCGTCATCCGCCAGCAACTCGTGGACATCGTGCTGCTCTCCGCCTCCAACCTGGAGAGGCTTGCCATCGACGAAGGATTGTTCAAAAGCTCCCCCATCACTCCGGCCGCTCGGGCCAATGACACCACAGATGTCTGGGCCGTGCGCCGCGGACAATATTCCAACCATCCCTCACGCCACTTCCGCACAGCCACCCTCGACCACATCAAGTACGGCCGACTTGAGAACAACTACCACCGGCCCTGCCTCGGGGCCGACCTGGGGCTGTACTCGGTGACTTTCACGAACAACCTCGACTGGGACTACGCCGCGCTCGCCGCCTTCCATGACTTTCGGCTGGAGGCCGAGCGCAAGCGTTTCCGCTATTTTTTGGAGGTATTCAACCCGAACGTCAATCCGGGCTTCGACCCGCGGGAAGTCGGCGGCTTCCTCAACGACAACATTATCCGCTGTCTGGCCGGAGTGACGCGAGCCGGCCGCCCCGTCTTTCTCAAAATCCCCTACAATGGCCCTGGGCCGCTGGAGGAACTGGTCTCCTACGACAGCAGCCTGGTCGTGGGCATTCTGGGCGGCAGCGCGGGTACAACGCTTGACTCCTTCCAACTGATCCACGACGCGCAGAAGTACGGCGCCAAGGTCGCGCTCTTCGGACGCAAGATCAACCTCTCCGAGCACCCGCTCGCCTTCATCGAATTCCTCCGCCGCATCACAAACGGAGAAGTCACGCCACGGGAAGCAGTCAAAGCCTACCACGGAGTCCTGCAGCACGACCGGATTGAGCCCAAGCGCAGCCTGCAGGACGACCTCACCCTGACCGAGACCACGATGAGCTATTCGTAGGCACTCAGTGTTTGCCGGTGTTCGCCTTTGCCACCGTACCGCGGTCCTCGTACTGCACCGGGAGCACGACTATGGCCGGACCGGTTGTAAAGCCTTCCGCCTTGAGGATCAGGCGCAGAACGCCCTCTTCCCCCACCCGTTTGAGCGGATACAGAACGGTCGAAATCTGAGTCTCAGATGTCGGAAGATGCGAATCGACGCCAATCGCAATCAGGCTGACGTCTCCGGGGATGGACAGGTTCGCCTCTTGCAAGGCGCGCATAATTCCGAACGGCTTCGAAAAGCCGGAAAACACGGCGGTAAAACTGGCTGCGGGGTTTTCGGCCAGGTAACGCTTGACGGCCTCATAGCCGTCGTCAGCCGAATCGCCATCGCTGCGGACAATGATCACGTTTTCCGCGCTCAGGCCCGCATGCATGATCGCCCGGTTCAGGTGCGAGGACTCAAAAGGAGAAAGTTCGTCGGAATAGGCGGACTTCACGCAAAGGATTTTGCGGTGCCCTTTCTCCTTGAGGATGTTCAGGGTCATCTCGAAAGTCGCCTCGTAATTGGGGATTACCGAGTCCCAGCTCGGATCGACGGTGCCGTTGACGATAACCACCGGGAGGTTGACCTTTTCCAGCTCCTTGAGCAGGGACGGCGGAGGCGGCCCCAGGACCAGAATCCCGTCCGCCTTGCCGCGGGTGAAAATATCCGTGCCGTGCAGGGAGTTTTTGTCGTGGAGCCGCTTGATGATGGCGTGAAAGCCGCGCTCTTCCATCGCCTCCTCGATCCCGCGGTAGATTTCCGAAAAGTAAGGGTTCTCAAAGCAAGACTGGAGATCCTCGAAGGTCGCGACGATGAGGGTCTTGCTCAGGCGGATACGGGCCTTTGAGCGGTAGCCCAACGCTTCAGCCGCGCTTTTGACCTTCGCACGGGTGCTATCCGGGATGGAAATGTCCTGCCGGTTGTTCAGCACCATGGATACGGTCGCCAGAGACAGACCCGTTTTTGCCGAAATATCTTTGAGTTTTGCCATACTCGCTTAATCGTACCTGTGTTCAGCCGGCCTGGGAGCGAAGAATCCGCAAGCCTACAGAGCGTTCTCCCCGTATCATCAGTTCAATTTCACGCTGACAGACAGACAACTAAAAAAAACGCTTCTTTTAGCAAAAAACAGGTCCGCAAGTTTTAATGCTTTTTACTGTGCCGCCCCGGCAACTGGCATTCGTAAGAGGTGACAGTCCGTTTTGATGCTCGGCCCAGCCGAATCCGCCGCGGGTACGGGCTGCGTAAGCCCGCATATATCATGCCGCATACTCTAGATTCATGTGACTAGAGATAATTGTCCAGCATATCGTCCCGGCAGCGCGGCTGAAAGGGGTTTGAGGCCCGCCCGTCCTCCTCCAGTCTCACCACCCGGGAGACTCCGAGTTTTTTCACGGTATCGATCAGCATCGGGGGCGTGGTCACACGTGCCGTCTCCACCAGCCATTCCAGCAGGCGCGTCCGCCCTTCCCAGACCTGTGCCAGAAAGTCCGGGTGGCGATAGAGGTTTCTGCGCTCCTGCGGGTCACACTCCAGGTCGTAAAGCTCCCCCTCCTCCTGGCCGCCGAAGAGCGACCGGGGGTAGAAGACCAGCCGCCATTTGTCCCAGCGCACGGCCTTGCTCCAGGCATTTTCGGTCACGGCGACCCGATCCGTCCCGCCGGACTCCCCGGCCATCAGCGGGCACAGGCTCCTGCCGTCCGCGTACCCCATAACGGGCACGCCGCACAGTTCGGCCAGCGTCGGCCCGATATCGACGTTTTCGACCAAGGCCGGGCAGCATCTGCCCGAATCAGCCAGGCCGGGAACGCTCCAAATCATGGGCACACGGCACACTTCGTCAGAGGGAATCCCGGGAGCTTTCTCCAGTAGCCCGTGAATGCTGTGGTAAGCGCCGTGATCGCTGCCGAACACGACAACGGTGTCCTGCCGCAAGCCGCGCTCGTCGAGAAAGTCCAGCAGCAGTCCGATGACATAATCCACCTGACTGACGCAGGCCAGCGTGCCCCGCCAGCACCGCCGGAAGAAAGCCTCAATATCTTCGCCGGGCGTGCCGTACTCGGCCGGGTACTGCCTCCAGCTTTCCCATGTCTTCCTGAAATGGGGCGGGCGTTGGTCCGGGGGCAGGTTCCAGGTCGGCGGCAGTTCAATATCCTCCGCATAAAGCTCCCAGAAGCGCTGGTTGGGCAGGAGCGGATGGTGGGGCTTTTGCATGGAAGCCTGGACAAAGAAAGGCCGCCCAGGCTCACGGTCGATGAAGGCCATCGTCCTTTCGGCGGTCCACACCTCCTGGGTCCGCTCCAGGGGCAGCAGCGACGGCCTCGCGTCAATGGGCACCCGCTTGGGGCCGTAGACCCCCGAGTCGTTGTGCCAACTGTCCTCATAATCAAGCAGACCGTCCCTTTCCAGTCCCGAGAGAAATTCACTGGAGCCATGCTGATTGTCGGCCGTCTCGTAGCTGTCACCAAAGACATCCACATCGTCGGCAATCCAGTTCCTCGGCGCACAGGGCAGGTGCAGCTTGCCGTAAGCCGCCGTCCGGTAGCCGGCCTGTCGGAAATGCCGGAAGCAGTTCGGCAGGCCGGGGTTGGCATTGCCGCTGAGCCCGTAGTAGCCATGATTGTGGCAATACTGGCTTGAGGCAATGCAGACACGGCTGGGCGTGCAGATCGGGTTCTGACAATAGGCGTTCGTAAAAGCCATGCCACTGCCGACAAGACGGTCCAGATTCGGCGTGAGTGCCTGGGGGTGCCCAAGCGCGTGGACCCAACCCGCATTGAATTCGTCGGCCAGGATCATTAACACATTCATGACGCGGAGTCCTTAGGTTCAACGTTTTCAGAGTAATAAAACCAGTCGTCGGCAAAAGCGCCCGCGCGACCGCTCAAGTCACACTGCCCCTTGCCGGTGACCGGAAAGTCGGCCCCATCCCTGGCGGGATCGACATAACGGGCAAACCATGCGGCAAGCTGGCCGCGCATGCGCTCGGCCAAGGCAAAGCACCGGGGATCCCCGATCAGGTTATGCGTCTCGCCCGGGTCTGACTGAAGGTCGTAGCATTCGTGCGGGCCGTCCGGAAAGCGATGGACGTACTTCCAGCGCTCGTCACGAATCATGCGCACGGGCCCGTACTCGTCGAAGACCACCACCGGCGCGCCGGTGGCATCCGCCCTCCCCTCCCACAGATCCGTCCGGATCGCGCCGGGCAAAGCCGCCGGCACCTGCCGCCCCAGTCCGAGAAAGTCCAGCAAGGTGGGCATAAAATCATAATGGCTGAAGAGAGCCCCGGCGCTCACCCCTTCCGGCACGCGCCCAGGCCGCGAAAGGATAAAGGGCACTTTGACCGACGTGTCGTACATGTTCTGCGGATAGGTGCCGTTGCCCTTGCCGTAAATGCCGTGGTGCCCCATATTCATGCCGTTGTCGCTGGTGAAGACGATGAGCGTTCGCCCGAGCTGGCCGCTCCGCTCCAGCGCATCGAGCAACCGGCCGATAGCCGCATCCATCGCCGTCACGGCGGCATAGTAGCCGCTGAGCATTTCACGGCGAGCTTCCCGTGTGTGCACCCGCGGGGCGGTGTCGATCTGCCAGGGATGCATGGGAAGCTCGGGCACCGACTCGAACGCACAATCGTTGAAATACGGTTCGTAATACTGCGCCGGGTGCTGGTCGCGCCCCCACGGATAATGCGGAGCGGTGTAGTGAACCCCCAAGTAAAAGGGCCGGGCTCCGTCGGCGTACGCCTCCAGGAACTCAAGCGCGTAGTCGGTGATAACATCGGTCACATAGCCGGGAGCCTCGCACTCCTGCCCGTCCCGAATCCAGGGCGCGTGGTAGTAGGAGCCGCCGCCCTTGGCATGAACGTGCCAGAAGACATGGTCCCCGCGCGGCACAGGAGCCTGCCCGAGGTGCCACTTTCCGCTCAAGCCGCAGCGATACCCCGCCTGCGCGAGCGCCTCCGTATAAGTTGGCAAGCCCTCCAAATAATCAATCAGTGAGCCGTCCCCGGACTCACTGGGGCAATTGCCCCGCCGCACCCAGTCGTGCACGCCGTGCTGGGACGGGATGCGCCCCGTCAATAACGACGCGCGCGCCGGAGAACAGACCGGAGAGACACAGAAAGCATTTTCCAGGCGCAATCCGCGGGCCGCCAAGCGGTCGAGATGGGGGGTGTGAATCTCGTTGTTGCCGGCACACCCGAGCGCCCAGGCTCCCAAGTCATCCGCAAGTATGAACAAGACGTTATCCATGTCTATATCCTAATCTACGCTCTGGCTGGCTTCTCACTCGCCCGCAGCCGATGGCCACACTGCACCGGGTGAGCCTGCCTGTTCTTGGCCGCTGGTGGATTGCCCTGACTCACGGCCGGGTCGCTCTCCAGAAGTAATCCGCCGGATCGCTCGGGATATCGCCCGCTTCCCGAAGTTCCAGATGCCCGTCGAGAAAAACGAGACCGACCTGGCCGTTGTTACGGGGATTGATCTGGGCAGTGGTCAGCCCGCTGCTGGTCTTCACATCTCCCAGGTAAGCGATGTTCCCCGGATCATCCAGCAGGTTGTACAAGCCTTCCCTGTATTGGTAAGAGAGGTGGGTATTCGTCCCGAAGGTGCGCGCGGCTGCCCCCTCTTCAATCAGCGGCGTGTAGAAAATGCTCCCTTCCATGTCCCGGCCGTAGCCGGGGAAATCAATATCCGGATAGGCATACGCCCACAGCACATTGAGCCAGGTGGTATTTACCGCCGTCGTAATGGAGTAGGCCGCCGGGTACACGCCTTTGTTTTCCTGCGCGTACAGCATCGAGTAGGTGAAGCACTGACGCATGTTGGCGGTGGACTCCGTGATCTGCGCGCTCATGCGGACCCGGGAGACCGCCGTGATCAGCAGCGCTGCCAGTACAGAGATCACAGCAATCGACACGAGCAATTCCACCAGCCCGAACGCCCTGCCCGCTCCGCACCGTGTGTGTGTCTTTCTCATGGTGGAGTCCCTATCGCTGAAGCCAGGATTCGTCCTGAACGGTTTCCTTTCCCCGCTCCTGCCAGATTTTCACATAATCGACTTCCATCTGGGTTCCGTCCACTTCCGGACCGACTTTTCCCGACCCATAGGTAATGGCCAGACTCAGCCATACGGGTGACTCGTAGAAGGCACAATAATTTTTCAGGCGACGAATCTCCTTCCCATCGAAGTACCAGATAAGCTCGTCCTCGTTCCACTCCAGGGCGTAGGTGTGAAACTCTTCGCTCAGGTCCTTATCTACCACAACATTGTCATCGAGCGAGGCGATCTCTACCCAGTCATTTCCGTTCCAGTACTCGATGCAATAGTCGTTAATGTAGCCGGTGTATCCGTTTTCGGCCGGATTGTTCCAGCCGGTCACGAATTGCACGCAGCCGACCTCGCGCGGCTCATCGCCAAAGTCCAGCTCGTAGACGGCCTCCCCCTGCCCGAGGGAAATCCACGAGGTCGAAATATTACCGTCCACCGCGGCTTCGGGCGGATTCGTTTGGGCGTAGGTGTCGAAGGTCCGGCTATGCCGGACGTTTGCCTCGCGAGCATAGTCCACTAGACCGTCCGGCAACTTGTCGACATAGGGCGAGGGATAGTTCCCATCCATTTTTTTGGGAAACACCCGCAACGAGCGCAGATGAAAATACGAGTCATGCTTCGTGGAAAAACGCAGCTTGGTCGTCTGAACCGGGATATCCAGAATGACTTCGCGGTCTGCCCGACTGTCCGAACGCGAACTGAGCGTATAGCTCTTGGGCCAGTTCGGCCGGTTGCGCCCCCGCGGAGAATTCGGAGACCAACTCACATCGGTGTAATTATGAAGGTTCATATTGATCTCGTCGGGGTAGTGTCCCTCGTTGATATCAATTTCAAAGCGCTTCACACCATCTTGCTCAGGCACATTCTGCCATTTTTGAGTCATTAGCCAGAACGAGTTGTTCGTCCCGCTGGCGGCGGCGTACTTGTAGCGGCACTCGAAGTACCCGTATTTCCAGATGGCCCGCGTCCAGATGTTTCCAGCGGTCCATTCCTGGCCGCCCCGCTTCTCCTTGCGCGCCACCAGCTTCAGCGTTCCCTCTGAGACGACGGCGTTTTCACGCCACCGACTCGAAAGGATGTGCCCTGCATTGGAACGGTTTTCGGAGATCCAGTTTACCTCCAGGGCATCGTCCGGGTAGTCGAAATCGTCTTCGAATACCAGCACCCAGTCACGGCCGGAAGGAGGTTCCGCCAGGCAATGCGCACCAGGCACAACGACCGCAGCACACAGAGTAAACAGGGGCAAACACTTCAGGGATTTAATCATAACAAACGGGATATAATATTAGCAACAAAAACAGGTTCGGACCGGGCTCTCGGGGAAGTTCAGGAGCGACGGCGGCGGCACTGGCAAACCACCACCAACAGGGCTCCCAACGCGCCCATCAGGCCAGAACTGGCTTCAGGCACCACAGTCAAGGTCACGCTGTCGTCCAGGTCGATGCCATAGCTGATGCGGTAGATGTTCGCGCCGATCACGACGGTGTCACCCTCTCCGAGGCCGTCGAAATAACCGGAAACACCCGCCAGCGTCGAAATAATCGTGAACCGGTAGCCCGCGCTCAGCGACGTTCTTCCCTGGTCGCTAACGATCAGGGAGGCCAGGCCCGACCCCAGGTTTGCACTACCGTTGACGTTGATGAGGTCAGCCGTACCGGAATCGGAATTCATATCGACCACATAGGCCGCATCCGTGTAGGCCATGTCGAGCGCCCCCATGCTCAGCGTGCCGATGTCGCCTTCAGCCACGCCCGCGGTCACCAACGCGCTCTGGAAAGAGCCGGTGCCGTCACCAACCTGCACCGCGCCCGTGATGATGCCCGTGCCGCCCAGCAGTCCTTCGCCAACACTGACTGCGGCGGTACCTGTGCCCGAGCCGCTGGCATTATTGACAAACAGGGATCCTCCGCTGATCAGCGTTCCGCCCGAATAGGTATTGCTGCCGGTCAGCACCTGAGTGTAGCTCCCGCTTTTGAGCAGCGCCAGGGTCGTACCCGTGCCCGTGCCGTCAACCATCAGGCCCGCGTAGGAGGAAACGCTCGCACCGGAGCCGTTCAGGGTCAGTGTCGCGGTGGAAGCATTGGACCCGTAGCTCTTGGCGGCGACGGTGCCACTGTTGCCCGAAAGGCTGGAAGCCGTCAGTCCCCCGGTGGAACCACCGGAAATGTCCGCATCATGCACGTACGTCCTACCGTTTACTGTCAGCGCCCCAAAGGTCGCGCTGTCGGCATTCACTCGCAGGGTCGCCCCGCTGGCGACGGTTGTGCTTCCGCCCACGCTCACCGAGGTCATCGCAATCCCGGACGATCCCATTAAGAGGACGCCGCCGTTGGTCTGCACATTCCCGCCAACGCTCAAGGTGTAACCGGGTGAAGTCGTACCGTAGGGGTGAAACAGGAGACTGCCGCTCCCGGACTTGGCCAGATCGCCCTCAATCGTATACGTGCGGGCAACGGACCCCGAAGGGGGGTTCATGATTCGCCAGTTCGCACTCAGGTCCACGGTGAAATTATTGACGCTGTTGCCCGGCACATCGTTGATAGTCGCCCCGGCATACAGGTTCGGGGTGACGATATTGTCCGAGGCGGTCGGTGCCGTGGTGGCGGTCGTCCACGACGAGCCGTTCCACACCTGCCAGTTGCCGGCGACACTGTAGGACGAGGGGTCATAGGAGCTGTTCCAACGGTAGTCGGCGCCCAGCGCACCCGCAACGGGGAAGGCGCACGCGGACACCACCAAGAATGTAAGCAATGAGTTTTTTTTCATCATGGGTAGATAGGGTTAAGGATTCAGATTGAAATCACATAAATCACCCAGCGGACTGGCATCCCGAAAGGGAGAAGAGACACAGACTGCGGATCTGAAAACGAAAAAGCGCAAAGGCGGGATGCGCCTTGGGTTTACTAACAAGCTTCGGCCATCAACACATTCACTTCTAACGCCAGAGTCAAGATTTTTTACTTTAAATTTTACTAAAAAAATAACCTGCTCCACACCCCCAAGAGATAGGACACCGCATACAGCCGGAGCACGCCTTCCCGTACCCGCAAGACGTAACAACACTCCCCCATCCTCTCCGCCTCGAGAGCGACAGCTTCCCGCATCCGAGGACGCACCGACCAGGCGGGCGTCCCGGCCGGCGCCCGGTAATCAATTCGCACCACCTCCGCCCCCCCGGATAAGCGAACATCGGCCACAAAGCCTGGAGACAAACAGAAGCAGTCGATTACTCCCGTCATTCAGGAGCAGCCCGACAAACATAGTAAACTTTTTAGTTAAATTTCCATTTACATAACTAGTGAATTTGCATACAAAATTTAAATAAAAAATAGCCATCGTTTTACTAATAACCCCCAAAGCCCTCTTTTCACACAAGAAGAATTATCGCTTCGATTAAGGCTGGGTTCCCGTCAGCGTGGAATTCACAAAGGGCGGGGAAGGCCGGGAACCACCCCCTTCATTCCGCACGCATCACTTTCAACCATGCCGCATCCGAAATCACCACACACATTGGTCTCACAAGAGCCCGCCTCCCGCTTCAGCCACTGTTTCGAGCAGGGGCCCCTTCCCTACAAGGAATCCCAAATCCACCGGGATCCGGGCTGGCATGTCTGGTGCGGAGCCTTGGTGCGGGACCCCGCCAGCGCCCGCTACCACCTATTTTACAGCCGGTGGCCTGCCGACAAAGGCTTTGACGCCTGGGTCACGCACTCTGAAATCGCCCGTGCCGAGGGCGATTCGCCCACCGGCCCCTTCCGCTACGCCGAGACACTCTGGCCGCGCGACGAAGCCGGTCGGCAGTGGGACGACCACTGCTTTCACAACGTCACCGTCAAGCACTTCGGGGACAAATACTACCTGTACTACATGGGCAACTTCGGCAACGGGGAATGGTGGACGCACCGCAACAACCAGCGTATCGGCCTGGCCGTTGCGAGCCACCCCCGCGGCCCCTGGATACGGCGGGATTCGCCGGTCCTGGATGTCAGCCCCGGTGCCTGGGACGGCCTCATGGTGTCGAACCCGACCGTCACCGACACGCCCGACGGTCGGTACTTGATGATCTACAAGGGCGTAGCCGATGGCCCCACGCCTTTGGGAGGGCGTGTCCTGCACGGACTAGGTCTGGCGGACTCCCCGGAGGGCCCGTTCGTCAAGCACCCCACGCCCATCTTCAATTTCGACGACAGCGCCTTCGGCTTCGAGGACCCCTGCGTGTGGCGCGAGAACAACACCTACTTCTGTATCGTCAAGGACATGGAAGGGACGCTCTCCCCCACCCGTTCGAGCAGCCTTGTCCTGCTTCAGTCCGGCAACGGCACCGACTGGATCCCGAGCCGCCCGCTCCACATCATCGGCAAGACCCTGACGGACAGCACGGGGCGGCAACTGAGCTTCGAGCGCGTCGAACGGCCGCACATCTTTATCGAACCGGGTGCCCCGCCCACGCTGCTGGTGGCCATCCAGCCCCACGATCCTCATGAGCCCGCGTTCAACATCCGGCTGCGCTTCTGAGCGCGCCCCGGATACGACATTGCCCTTTGGCAGCCTTCCCGCGAAAACCTGAGTTTAACCGTCTCGCCCCCCCGTTTCTCATGAATTTCACCACGCTTGACTGGGCCATCATCCTCGCCTTCCTCGTCTTCCTGTTTCTGATCGCACTGTATGCGAAGTCCCTGACCCGCAGCGTGTCCGACTTTCTGGCCGCCAACCGCTGTGCGGGACGCTACCTGCTCACCCTGGCCGACGGCATGGCCGCACTCGGGGCCATCGCCATCATCGCGAACTTCGAGAAGTTTTACAAGGCGGGCTTCGGCGGCGCCTGGTGGGGAATGATGATGGCTCCCGTCGCCATGATTATCGCACTCTCGGGCTGGGTCGTGTACCGCTACCGCAAGAGCCAGGCCATGACGATGGCGCAGCTTTTTGAAATGCGCTACAGCCGGGGCTTCCGGGTCTACGCAGGCATCCTGGCCTGGGTTTCGGGCATCCTCAACTACGGGGTCTTCCCCGGCATCACGGCGCTGTTTCTGATCCACTTCTGCGGGCTGCCCGAAAACTTCGAGTTTCTCGGGTTCATCTGGCAGACCAAGCCCGTCATCATGTTCACCATGCTGGGTATCGCGGTGTGCTTCACCTTGTTCGGGGGGTTAATCGCCGTCATGGTGACGGACTTTTTCCAGTCGAGCCTGCTCAACATCAGCTTTATCACGATATTCTTCATCCTGATCTTTTCGCTTTCTTGGGAGAACATCGGCGCGGTACTCAAGGACGCGCCGCAGGGCATGTCCATGCTCAATCCGTTCGACCAGCACGAACTGACCGACTTCAACGTGTGGTTCTTCCTGATTTTCGCCTTCAAACTCGTCTACAACTGCCTGGGGTGGCAGGGCAACCAGGGCTATAACGCGGCCGCCAAAAGCCCGCACGAGGCCAAGATGGCTCGCGTACTCGGAGAGTGGCGCAACGGCATCACCTACATGCTGATGCTCTTCGCCCCGATCTGCGCCTACGTGCTGCTCAACGGCGGCGGAAGTGAGGAGCTGACACACAGCGTCAACGCCACCCTGGACGCCATCGGCGACCCGCAGACCCAGGAGCAGATGCGTGTGCCCGTGCTGCTCTCGGCCATCCTGCCGGTAGGCGTCCTCGGCATCTTCGGCGCCTCCATCCTCGCCGCAGCCATTTCCACGGATGACACCCAACTGCACTCCTGGGGTAGCATTTTTATCCAGGATGTCGTGCTGCCCTTCCGCAAAAAGGCACTCAGCCCGAAGAGCCATCTGAGACTGCTGAGGCTCTCGGTGCTCGGGGTGGCCGCCTTCGCCTTTCTCTGGAGCCTATACTTCCCGCTCAAGGACTATCTGCTGATGTATTTCCTGCTCACGGGCACGATCTACCTGGGCGGCTCGGGGGCGGTCATCATCGGGGGACTTTACTGGAAACGCGGCACGACGCAGGGTGCCTGGGTCGCCATGACCACCGGCTGGGTCATCGCCGCGGCAGGCATCACGCTTCAGCAGTCCTGGGATCACCTGCCCGCGTTGACGCGTCTCGCGCCGGAGTTCCCGCTCAACGGGGCGTACATTGCCATGATATCCTACCTCGCCTCGATCGTTTCCTACGTGGCGGTTTCGTTGCTCACCTGCAGGAAGCCGTTTCCGATCCGGGAGATGCTCCGCGCCGACGACAGCAAGGACGAGGGTGCCAAGAACAAGCAAATCGTCACGGACACCCGCAACTGGCTCCACCGGATGCTGAACTTCAACCGTGAGTACACCCGCGGCGACCGTGCCATTTACTACCTGCAAATCACCTGGACCATGGGCTGGTTAGCCGTCTTTCTCGTCGGCACCCTCTGGGGCTTGATCACGGATCTTTCCAACGAGGCCTGGCTGAAGTTCTGGAAAATCAATGTCTACATGTATGCGGCTGTCGCCAGCATCACAGTCGTCTGGTTCGTCCTGGGCGGATGCCGGGACATCGTCGTCATGGTCCGCAAACTCAAAACCGCCCCCCGTGACGACGAAGACGACGGAACGGTTTACACGCACCTGGCCGAGTCCAGCCGCGTAGAAGTCGCCCCCCCGCCCGACACCGGCCGCTGAGCCGGTGAGCCCGCCAGACACCGCCTACTCGGGCAGATCCGGAACGGTGAACCGAAGGCGGTAGGCGCGGGGACTGAACCCGCTCTGCTTCTTGAAGGCATGGTAGAACCGGCTCAGGGACTGAAAGCCGCAGGCAAAGGCCACGTCGATCACAGGCAGGTCGCTCAACAGCAGTAGCCGGCGGGCTTCGGCCACTCGCTGGTGTTGCAGGAAGGTTCCCAGCGTCATGCCCCAGCGTTTGCGGAACAGCCGCATCGCGTACTCCGGATTGAGGTTCGCGCTGCGGGCGATTTGCTCCACCGAAAGCGGCTCGCGGAAACGCGCGGTGATCGTCGCGATCATCCGCTCCACATGGTGGCTTTGCAACTCTTCCGCGGGCGGCCCCTGGCGAATCGCACCGTGGTCCTGATCCCTGGCCGCCAAGCGGCGGAAAAACGACTCGACCTCCAGGCGAACCGCCAGATTAAGTTCACTTGAGGCGGAAAAGTCCTCTGCCCAATCCCGAAAAGACGGGATCCGTATGCGCGAACTGGCCCCATCCAGCCGCAGAATATCCCCCCCGATAATCCGCTTGTTGAAAGCAGGGGACAACCGCCAGCCGAGGAACCAGGCCAGCGGTATAACAGCCCAGGAGATTTCCGTGCCGGGAGCGACGGAGACGACCTGGTGCGGCACCGCCGCCCAGTAAACCGTCGTCGCTCCCTGCGGCAGCCTGACCGTCTCCACGCCCCGGCGAAACAACATCTCTCCGCATTCCACATGGTTCAGCTCGATCTCGTTGTGCTGGTCGGCCGTCCGCATCGGATATTGCCTCCCCCTGCCGATGCGAAAGCCGAAGGAAACAGTATTGACCGCAGGATAGGATAATGGCTTTCGCATGGAGGCAGAGATCAGAATCCGACAAAAAACAGGCTGAATACAGCCATTATCCCATCTAGCGGACACCATCCCCGCCGTCAATGATCGAAACCCCGCCGCGGCGAGCATGGCAAGTGCCAACGCCAGTCCCGGGATGTTTCGGCTTCAAGCGAGCTAAAGAGGACATTTCGGCCCGGATAACGGCCTGGGCCCACAAACGGGCCATGTAATCGACCCCTTCCACGTTCGGATGGACGGGATCAACGCCGCACCACCTGGGCTTGCCACTGGCGAACACCTGAAAGAAGTCCGGACATCCTCGATTCTCAGTTCGACGGCCCCTCTCGCACCGTTGAGGCGGATCACGCCCGGATGGGTACATGGACTCATGGCAAAGGACGTTACGAATCGCCCGGTCAGCGCAGGTCTCGAGTTGGTCACCGGCCCGGCCGCATCAGCTACCGTGCGCCCGGGCCAGCGGTGCCAACACCCCGTAGGGAATCGCCACCGAGCCGATGAATAAGGGGGCCTTCCGGAACATGCCGTCTTTGCCGAAGCATTCCCACGGGGCATTGAAATCCTCCCCCTTGCGAAAATCCTCCCGCTGGAAGTGCGTGATCATCTCGCGGAAGATACGCCGTGCCCATGCCGGCTCGCTCTCCATCAGCACGGCTATCAGCCAGCCGCTGGGCGAATGCCAGTAGGCACCGTTCTGGTACTGATTGTGGGGGGTATGCGTGCGTTCCCAGGCGGAGTTGGCGGAGGCATCCCGGTCGCTGGGCACATGCCGGACCCCACCCTCGTGGCAGATCGTCCCCCGCTCCAGTGCCTGCAGTATCGCGGCATGGGCGGCCGCCGCCCGCTTGCCATCCAGCACGCCCAGATAAAGCGCGTAAATCGTCCCCCACACATCCGCCTGTCGTCCAACCTCCGTTGCCGCCAGCAACCACCCGTCCGCGTCACCCTCGAAATGCGAGGCGATGGCGGCAGGGACTCCAGCCACGCTGTCGCGCCAGCGCCGGGCCTCGTCCTCATTGCCCAGGGCGGACTCCAGTTCGGCCAGTTGATGGGCCGACCGCCAGCGCAACAGCGAAGCGAAAAGCAGGTGCCCGGTCATGTAAATGGAGTCGCAGAAAATAAAGCCGACCGCTCGACTGGACGCCTCCGTATAAACCAGGCCCGAATCCGGGTCGATCCTGGGTACGCCGAAAGCCAGTCGCAGGCGATCGATGACAGAAACACCGCCGACTTCCTCTCCCAGAAAGGCCGTGTCGCCCGTGGCCCGCCACAGGTGCCAGGCGATAAGGATGAAGTCGTAGTGGTTATTAGCCGGAGGCAGGAGGCCCCAGGGCTCACCGCCCTGGTCCTCTCCGCTGGAGTAAGTGCCTGGGAAGTAAACGGGTTTGCCGTCAAAAAGCACGTGGTCGGGGATGGCATAGGGAGGAATGACTGCCCCGCTGGCCAGCCGCCGCTCGAAGCCCCCGTTCTGTCCCAGGGCGATGAGATGCAGGTGGTTTTTCATCTCCTGCGCGGTGACAAAGCCGGTCGCCAGCGTGACCGCGAAGTCCTGGGTCCAGACGGCCGGATAGCAGTCCCGCCCACCCGGGCGGATCAGCGGGAACCCGACTGTGTTCGCGGGCGCCTCAGGCCGCCCCAGCTCGCCCGGACGCACCCGGGCGGCTTCAAGGCTCGCCTCGGTGAAATCCGCGAAAAAGCGCATGGAAACGGGGTCAAGTATATCGTTGGCTGTCATTTTCAATTCAGAATAGTTTTTTCGATAATTCGCACAGGGACGCATAGGCCTCCCCGTAAAGGGTAGCCCGTTCCCGGTAAAAGCTCACGCGCTCGGGACACGGCAGCAGGGTTTCGCCCGGCCGGATCCACTCGGCAGCCAGTGCCTCAAGCGGCTCATGATACCGCGCCGCCCGCGCCAGCAGGGCAACGCCCAGGCACCCGGCCTGCGTCACCTGCGGAACCGATACGGGCAGGTTGAAGACATCGGCCTTGATCTGCAACCAGCGGCGGTTTTTCGCGCCTCCGCCCACCACGCGCAGCTCATCGACGGACAGCCCCGCGCCGTCCAGGATACGCAGGTTGCTTTCCAGCTCAAAGCACAGCCCCTCCAGCAAGGCCTTTAAAATCTCACCCCGATGCGTTCCCAGGCGAAGGCCGAGAATCGCCGCCGGCGTCTGCCCGTCAAAGCGCGGCGTCCCCGAGCCCGTGAAGTAAGGCAACACCATCAGGCCCGTCGGGGCCGCCGGCATCTCGGCCAGCATCCGCTCATAGGCAGGTTCACTCGGCGTTTCATTGAGCCACTGCCGGCAGTACCACTGAAGGACGTTGCCGCCGCTGAGGTTGTAGGCCAGCGTCGCGTACAGGCCCGGCATGGCGTGCGCGTAGGTGCATAGATTGTTGTCCCGCAGGGCGGGCTTCATGACGGGGTGGGAAAAGGACGCAATGATGCACTCGACCGTCCCGCTGCCAAGGGCCGCGATCCCCGATCGGACGGCCCCGCAGCCGAGCGCAGCGCACACCTGGTCGTGTCCGCCGGTGACGACGACGGCCCCGGAGGCCAGGTGCAGTTCCCGGCACAGTGCCTTGGGGATCACACCGACCACCTCCCCCGAAGACAGCGGACGGCTCAACTGCGCTTCGTGGATGCCGCAAGCCTCCAGCAACCCGGCATCCCAGCACGCCTGCCGGACATTGAACAGCATCGTGCGCGTCGCCAGAGAATAGCTGATGGCAGGCTCCACGCCGAGGCAATAGTGCACGTAGTCCTCGAAGCATAGGAAACGGGCCACTTGGCGCCAGACATCCGGACGTTCCCGCCGCAGCCAGAGCAGTTTGAAGAGGCTGAAAATGGGATAAGGGGTGTGCCCGGTCGTTTCATACAGCCCGTCGATCTCGCAGGCGTTCACTTGCTCCAGCGCCCGGCTGTCCGAAGACACCATTGCGTTGAAAAGCGGCCGCCCCTTCGCATCCACTCCCGTAAACGCTTCCCCCTGACTGCTGACCGCCAGCGCATCCACCGGATCATCCGTACACCGGGAGGCGACCTCCCGGATCACTTCCAGACAGCGCGCCCCCACCAACTGCGGGTCCAGCTCCGCCCAGCCCGGACGGGGTGACTCGACCGCGTACGCGCGGGCGGCCTCGGCCAACGGCTCTCCACGCGCACTGAAGACAACCGCCTTACAGCCGCTAGTGCCGACATCCAGGCCCAGGGTGCTCATGCCGGGAACCAGGCCTCCAGGTAGCCTTTGACGATACGCTTCATCCGCTCGAAAACCAGTTGCTGACGCCAGGCCGTGGTGAAGTAGCTGAGCGCGGCGGGCGAAGCCGTGTCCGCCTCCGGTCCCAGCAGCCCTACTTCGAGCATTTCCTCAGCAGCGGCGCTGCCCGCCACTTTTCCGGCCCGCCGCGCCATCTCGCGCAACAGGTGGCCGGAGGTGTCGCGCTCGAGCGCTGTCCACAGGTTGACCTTAGCGATACCGTCGGCCGCAAGCCCGGGCAACTGCTCCGGCGACACGGAAGAGGTGCCGTGCAGAACCAGACGCCGCCCCACACTTTGGCTGATTTCCCGGGCACGCTCGCGGGCGTATCTCAGGGCCGAAACGCCGGCCCGGTGTTCTGTCCCCAGATTGGGAACCACCCAGTCCACCCCGGTTTCCAAGCAGAAGCGTTCCGCCTCTTCCTGTGTGGTCAGATGGCTGTCTCCGCCGATGTGGTCGCAGGCCCCTTCGATCACAATCTCGTGCCCGCGTTCCCGTACAAAGCGCCGCGTCGCCGCGATATTCTCCTCGAAGGGCAGACCCGAGGCATCGAACATGAGGGAGGAAAAACGGCTGAGATCGCCTCGCCACAACTCCTCGTCCAAGTCGTGCTGGATATGGTCGAGGTGCAGGAGCACACGCAAGCCACCGAACGGAGAACCCGCCCCGGTCAGCACCCCGATATCGGCCAGAAAAAGTTCTAGCCCGAGGCGCCACTGGCGCGTGTGCGTATAGTAGGCGCTTTGCGTGCGCTCGGGGTAACGATTGGTCATAGCCAGCATAACCGGAAGGTCCGGACGCCCGAGAGCTTCGCCCTGTTGCCGGGCCGCGCTCAGAACGGCCTCCACCGTGGTCAGGTTTTCCACCCCGAAGGCCGGAATGACCCAGGCGTTCCGCCCGGCCTCTGCAAAAACCTCCAGCACCTCGTCACGTTGAGTAATTAGCGGCATGGCCGTTCAAGCGTTGAAGTACTTCGGATAATCCTGCGTGAGCAGATAAAGTGGCGTTTCGTCTTCCTTGATCTCGGGGAAGCGCCCGACCTTTTCGTAAAAGTGGTTGTCAATCCGGTCGTCGTTGACGCGGTTGACTTCACCCACAAGCACTGTCCCCGCCTCTGGATCTCCCCAGAACTTGTGATAGAGTTTCTGCGTCAGGCAGACTGATTCGCCCGGATGCAGGATCAGCGTACCGCCCGCCGGCAAGGTGCGCCGCACCCCATCACAACTCACGGTGACGGGCGAGTCGTCCAGCCCTGCGTCCGGGGTCGAATTCCACAGCTGGATAATCAGGTTCCCGCCGCCACGGTTGATGATATCCTCCATTTTCTGGGTGTGGAAATGCGTCGGCGTGATTTGCCCCGGCTCCACGATCAAGAGCTTCTCGCCATAAATTTTCCCCAGGGGCTTCTTCAACTCGTCGAAGGTTCCGTTGCGCAAAGTGAAGAGCAAAAGTCCGACTTCGGCGAAATCACCGGAACCAAAGTCTGTAATGTCCCAGCCCAACTGCTGCTCCACAATGTCGGAGCATGCTTCGCCGCATGAGCGCCAATGCTCCGGAGTCCAGAATGCGAAAGGAGGCAGGTGAAACTGATGCTCACGCAGGAAAATCGTCGCCTTGCGCATTAACGCGTTAATCTCTGAACGTTTCATGGGGTGAATGGGACTTGAGGTTAATGATGACTGCATTATAGCATCAAAATAAGGAAAATCTTCCCGCTCAGAGTCTATTTATTCCTGAATAATGACATCAAATGGGGCATCGGCTTTTTTCTGCTCTCTGGATGTGGCGGGACGCGGACCAAAATCCATAAGTCACTGACTACCAGTATTCAGCGATTTATTGCATTTCTCAGTTAAGGCTCAATTAAGGTCATTGAGTCGTACGCAGTTGCATTGACGCGCATCGCTCAGTCACTTGCGCGTGCCAGAAGTCCTTTCATTAGAGGGTTGGAGAGGCACCATGAAGAAGTCTATGGCTGCAAGTTGATCGGCGTGAACATGGATAAACGTCTTCCAATCCAAGCGACTGCTGCGCTCCGGCGAAGGCCGGATACCCGCCTCGCGCAGCACCTACCCGATAATCGAGGTACTCAGTTTGGGATAACTGAGATTCTGCGTCACCCCTTGGATACGTGTGTGTATCCCCAGCCTGAATTCTCAACTGCCAGCTTGATGGTGAGCGCATTGCGCTCGGCCCGCCGAGCATGGACAACAGAATGACCGTGGCCCTTCGGGGCATACGCAATCGCAACGAATTGACGATGCTAGCGATAGATCGTCTCTGGTGTCACGAGCGCTGCAATTTTCATCAACATCTTGCGCCCCAGACAACGGCCCTTTCTCTGCAAGCGCCTACGCTAGTTCACATTAAAACCGACACGCTCGCCCTTAGCGTTAATGTTCAGTTGCTCACGAAGGATGCGGTTTGAACGCTTCGCTTTGTCACCGAGGCTGCGCCTCAGTTCGGTACCTCGACCAAATACTCAATGACTTGCTGCTGCTGACGGTTCATAGGTCAGCGCTTAGCAGCTTCCCCCAGCCCGCCAACATGCTCAACAAAAGTAATGCTTGCGGTTTCAAGCTAACTTTGAAAAAAGCCATAAGTTACTGTCAAGGAACAAGAAACCATAAAATCGCATACTCCTCACCACACAATCTCCCTAAGCCATGGACAAATGCTCCTTTGCGGCAAGATCCTGTTGGCTCAAATAGAGTGATGGCCGTATTTTGAGTGTCGCGTATGCGCCTTGATGATGCCTGCCGGAGCATGACAACCGCGCATCGCGCTTACCATCGCAGGAAAAAACATCGCAGCGGGCCGGAGGCTGAGGTCCTCTTCTCTGCCCTTATTGGTTAATCGGGTTCAGGCCGGAACAGGCTGGGGCGAACGGAGCCCAAGGCGTTGAAACTGTTCGTCAGGAGCATCGCAGAGGATGAGCTCTTGGGCCAGAGCCGCGCAGAACCGGGATTCGATTTCAGGGGCTGCCATTGGATGGAGTTGGTGTGGGTCTCTCCCAAGAGCAAAGAGCTGGGTCGGCAGCCGTTGGCGCGCATCGGTGTTGTTTCCCGAAAAACAGCGCGTGGGGATTTTCAGATTCGGGCAATTTTTATCGAAGTCAAAGCGCGGGGCCAAGGATTCCGTTTGGCTGAGCTGCTCGACCGGATAGCGACTACGCATCCGCGCCGGGGTGCACGTATACTCATAGAGGGGTTGGTTATCGACGGAGGTGGGGCCGCGCATGTAGACATAGTCGCCGTCGGTGATGTTTACGTGGCCGCCAAATATACCGAAAATGGCGTGCTCGCGTACGGGTGTATCATCGCAAATGCAGGCGGAGAGATCCTGCCCCGTCATGGCCGCAGTGGGGGTACTCCCAAAGTAGTTCAGGAGCGTGACCGGGATATCGATGGCCGGTTGGATGAGTGCCTGCCGGCGCTCTCCGGCGTACTCGGGGTGCCGGGGGGACCAGATAAAAAACGGGGTGCGCGCGATCTCGTTGTAAAAGGGCATCCAGCACTTGGCCCAGCAGTCGTGCTCGCCCAGGAGAAAGCCATGGTCTGTGCAAACGATGAGCATGGTGTCCTCCCACAGATTGTATTGGTCGAAGGCATCCAGGACACGGCCCAGTTGCTGGTCACACCCGTTGACGAGGGCGGCGTATTCGTAGCGGAGGTGCTCGACCGAGGCAACGGGCTCGCGAACTTCGCGATACTCGGGCCATTCAAAAGGCTGTCCCGTATAGCTGTCGAAGTGGGCGCGGTAGGGCTCCCGGAACTCGTCCAGCGAGAAGAATGGCTCATGCGGGTCGAAGGACTCGATCTGAAGCATCCAGTTGTCGGTGGCGTGGTTGCGCTTCAGGAATTCAAGTCCCTTGTCAAAGGTGACATTCATCGGGTACTGTTTCGCGTCCGAGGTGTAGTTGCGATTCAGGACATCCTGAAGAGCCATGCGGTCAGTGCGCCTGCCTTCGCGCTGTGGCTCAGGCGGGAGACTGACCTGCGCGTACCAGGGGTCGCCCTCCTGGCCGCGTATCAGGTCGAAGGTTGTGTAGCGGGGATGATAGTTCGCGCCGCCGTCCTCCCAGTAGTGCTGATGGTCAGTGGCCAGGTGCGTGTGTATGCCACGCTCACGCAGTATTTCGGGCATGGAGTCGTCGTAGGGCTCCAGCGGACCCCATCCGCGATGGAGGAAATTGGGACGACCCGTGTGCAGATCCCGACGCGCGGGCATGCAGGGCATCGAACAGATGTAGCTGTTGTCAAATGTCAGGCTGCGAGCCGCCAGGCGTTTAAAGTTCGGTGTGCGTGCCCAAGTGCAGCCGTAGGGTTCCAGCATGTGCCGGTTGAGGCTGTCGTACATGACGATGACTGCTTTCATTGTTTCAAAAAGATGATGTATTGATTTTTAAATACATTTACAGGGGGCCGACTGTGTCCAATCACATCAGAGACAGGAAGGCGGGCTCATCCTGAGCGTCCGGCTATTCACCGCCTGAGGCGAGTATGTGGGCCGAAATCGACTGGAGGTGGCGATCATCCGTGGACGGCTGCAGGGCCTTGATCTGCGGGTAGACGGCGGCGGCATCCTTGCCAACCCAGTCGACGATGTTCAATACGCTCAGGCTCGCATAGGACTTTTCTTGCAAAAGCCGGGAGAGGCAGTCCGCAGCGGCGTCTTGCTCCCCAAGGCCAAAAAGCGCCCACGCGGCGACAGCACGAACCTCGTGAGAGTCGTCATCAAGCGCTTCCAGCAACTGCTCGCGCGCGGGCAGTGCGTTCTCTCCGAGCAGGAGGCAACCGCTCACCGCCCAATAGCGCAGGCCGACATCCTCGCTGTCGATATCCGCCACCATGGCCGACAGGTTCTCCGGATTTGCCGACAGGGCGCGGTCGGCGGCATCGAGATAAGCGGGCAGATTGTAGGCTCCGGAATCCCTGGCCCATTCGTAGATCGTGAGGCCGTGCCCGGCAGACAGACGGACCATCTCGCTCTCAGGCAGCAAACCCGTATCATGGATGTCGAGTTGCCACTGGCGCAGCGCCTGCCGCATACGCTCGGCCTCGCCAACGCATGCACCATTGCCGATCAGGTTGTGAATATTGTCCGGGTCCGATTGCAGGTCGTAGAGCTCTTCCGCATCCCCCTTGGGCCGGAAAAACCGGCCGGTCACGCTATCGGCCTTGCCCGCCAGGAAATAGTCTTCCCAGGCGCGGGTGGCCACCATCCTCCACAGGTAGTCAAGATGCTGGCCGTTGGGGACGGCGGGCATGTAGTTTTTGATATAAAGGTAGCGCCCGTCTGTCACGGCGCGAGTATTGTCAATGCGCTCGCCCATCCGCCCGCGGTAGGCAAAGTGATACTCGCGCGGCTGCTCTTCGCCAGGGCCGAGAAACACCCGCCCCTGCATGACCGGGGGGATGTCCGCCCCGGCGAGGCTGAGCCAGGTTTTCGGCATATCGATAAAGCTGACCAAACGCTCAACGGGCGAGCCGGGCGCGTCAGCGGGCCAGAGCGACTTGTATTTTTCGGGGATGCGGATAACAAGCGGGCAGTGCAGGCCGGACTCGTAGAGGAAGCGTTTGCTGCGGGGCATGACGCCGCCGTGGTCGGAATTGTAAATAACGATCGTGTCATCGGCCATCCCGGACTCTTCGAGCTTTTTCAGGACCTGACCGACCTGATCGTCCATTCGCTCGACCGCGTCATAATATTTGGCGTAGTTTTTCCGGATCGCGGGCAGGTCCGGGTGGTAGGCGGGCAGGTCGGTGTCCGCCGGGGAGTGGAGCGTGGACTCGACGTCCCCCTGCGCCCGGCTCTCGTGGGAGTCGAGGAAGTTGACCACCTGAAAGAACGGCTGGTGTTGCTTGAGGGTTTCCCATTCAGGCTGGGAAAAAGGCGTATTGGGCACCCAGCCCTCGGGCTTGCTGTCATCCCAGCAATCCTCATCCAGGCGGCCCGCTATGTTGTAGTCCGTCTTCGTGTAGTTGGCGCAGTAGTAACCGGCCTTACGCAGTTGGTCCGGGTAATACGGTATCTGCTCGTGCGGGATCTCGTAACGACTGCGCATGGGAAAGGTTCCCAGGGAGAGCGCGTGGACCCCCGTGATCCATCCGCTGCGCGAGGGCGCGCAGACCGGCGCGTTGGCATAGGCTTTGGTGTAGCGAAAGCCCTCCTTGGCCAACTGGTCAATGTTCGGCGTCTTGGCAAAGGGATTACCGTAGCACCCGATCCACGTCACTTCGTTGTCTTCACTGGTCAGCCACAGAATATTCGGCTTGGAGTCAGCCGCTGGCTGGGCACATGCGACGCCCGCAAGGGTAACGGGCAGAACCGTGCAAGCGAGCTTGAGCAGGCCGGGTATCCAGTTTCCACAGGGGGGGGGAAAGGAGGGAGATGAATTCATGATGGACGCTAAATGAATGGAGAAATCCGCGGTCACTGCAGCGACAGGACAGGTCGATCTACGGTGCCAGCTGTCTGAGTGGCGCTATATGCTGGCGACAGCCTCACGGGAGGGGCTGGCGGCACTTTGGAGCGCAGGCTTTTGCCCGAAAGGTGTCAGCGGGCGGTTTTCGATCCACTTGCCCTTGACGAGCGTGATGCGAAACGTCTCCGGGATCCCGCGCTCGCCTTGCTGTATCATGGATACGAGGTTGTCGGCGGCGACGCGGCCGATTTGCTCGGCGTCTTCGTAAACACCCGACAAGTCCCAATGGCTGTGAGGCAAAAAGGCGCAGGTGAGCACCAGCTCATCGACGGGCAATCCGGCCTCCCGAATACGCTCCTCTATGTCGGGAGGGCCGATGAGCGCGGTTGGCCGGTAGCGCTTGTACCACTTGGCAATCCCCCGGGGGTGACATTCGGTGGGATGGAGCGGAGGGGTTTTGATGGCTTTCTGGGCGATGAACGTTTCGGAGAGGAAGCCGGAGAGAATGTGGTTGTTCATCCGGTCGTCGTGGATACTCAAGTACCCAATGCGTTCATGCCCGGCGGCATAAAGCTTGCGCACAACGATGATCGCCGCGTCATACTGGTAGGGAGCGACCGTGTGGAGCCGGGGCTTCTTCAGGCTGAAGCCAAAGGTGATGGCTGAAAAGTGCTCCCAACTGAAGTCGATCTCCATGTGCGGGTCAGGCTGGGGGCAGACGAGAATACCCTGAATATTGCGCGAGCGCAGGATCTGGCTCAGGCGGTTGGTGCTAAGCCCCTTCTCGGCGAGATCAAAGGTCTCAATGCCATAGCCATGGGTGCGTGCCTGATCTTTAGCCGCCTCGTAGAAGCGGCGGTAGATGAGCTTCTTCCACTGGAAGTTCGGGGCCGTGTTTACGAGCCAGGCCAGTGTGCCCTGGAAAGACGCGTCATGCTTTTTATGACGGTAGGCCGCCAGAGCGGTGAGCATCGGGTCCGGCAGGTAGCCGATATCTTCGGCTATCTTCTTGATCCGGTCGCAGGTTTCCGAAGCAATGTTGGGGTGACGTTTCAGGGCGAGCGAAACGGTCGAGCGGTGCACCTTGGCAATGCGCGCCACATCCATCTGGGTTGGACGCTGCTTGGGATCGTTGCTCACACTTTCCAGCGTAGGCAGCCCGTCCGGAAGCGTCAAGTAGGGAGCGTACCCCCCCGACTCTGCAAGGGGGAACGACTTACGGGTTGTTCTTGGCTTCATTGCGTTCTAGGGGTGTGAATCTTCGGCGGCCCCCTGGCACTCCAGCGCATTATCCATAGCGGACGCGGCGGCCGAATCACGTTTGCGTTGACGGAGGCGGATGCGATGCGAGGCCAGCAGTAGCAACCCGGCGACCAACAGGACACACCCGGCAACTGAGAGGATGGCGATCCGGCCCGAAAGGGGGTTGGGCAGGAAAAGCAGCAGCAGGATGAAGCCGCCCATGACAAGCGTGGTCATACCCAACATGTGCGCCTGCACATGATCGGTGCTCTCGCCACGCTCTTCCTCGCTCAGTGGGGTGTGCATGCGCTCGAAGAATGCCTCCACCTTTTGCCTGAAAGCCGCTGGTTGGCTTCGGTAGAAAGGCATGCTGGCGAATGTGGCAACCGTCCCGAATATCATGACCCAGATACTCCGATCGACGTAGTTCCAGTCATTGCCGGTGATCGCTTCGTCGATCAGCGACCAAAGCGAAGGAATCATCGCGACACCAAGGATGGAGAAAAAGCCCCAGCGTGGCAGACTCTTGATCAATAGTCCGGCCAGCATGGGTATAATGAGCGGCATGCCGATGATGGAGCCAATGATCAGCATGGAGTCGAACAGGCCAAAGCCCTCCATCTGCGAATACCAGACCGCCATGCCGGTATTAAAAGCCCCCAAAACAACGGTGGCCACGCGCCCAACAAACAGGGAACGTTGGTCGGACAATTCCTCTTTGCCAAACACGCGTCTCAACGCTGGCAGGATATTGCGGATGAAAATCCCGGCATTGGTGTTAATCGTTGTGTCCATCGTACTGAGGGTAGCGGCCAGCATGGCGGAGACCATGATGCCCATCAGCCCGTTGGGAAGCACCTGCATCGCTGCGACCGCATAGGCTGAGCCCCCCACCTGTCCGACATCGATGCTCTGAACCTCGGGCGCCCAGAGCGCGCGGGCTACCAGCGGAGGGGTAAACCAGATCAACGTGCCCAGGATCATTCCGAAACCACAGAAATAAGCGGCCCTGGAAGCTTCCCGGCCATCTGCGGCGGCCAGATAACGCGTGGCCGTCAGCAGGTTGAGCTGCCCGGTGAGTTGGATAAGAAACGCGACCACCATCCACTTCCAGGTAAACTTCCCGTCCGGGAACGCCCCTTCAGGTTTGATGAGCGCAAAATCGGCCTTCAGGTCCGGGCGGGAGAAGACATCGACGAGCCCCTGTACGCCCCCGACTTCCTTTAGGCAGTACCAAGCCACGAGAATCGTGATGGGGAAGAGAACCAGAGACTGCACAAAGTCGTTGCCCATCACGGCCCACTTCCCGCCGCGGATGGAGTAAAGCGTGACGACGGTGCCCAGGATCAGGATCATCGGTACCGGCGGGATGTTAAAGACGCTGGCGCAAAACACCGCCAGCGCCCAGAGCGGAATGGCTCCCGAAAACAACCCGAAGATCAGCCCGTAGTAAGACTTGAACTGTTCGACCGACGGTCCGAAACGCCAGCGCAGCACGTCGGCTACGGTATAAGCCCGCGTCTGCCGCAACCAGCCGGCAATCCATGCCCCCTGGATAAAAAACGCGCAGATCGTCGCCAGATAAATAACGAGCAAAGTGGGGCCGGCTTCATAAGCGGCTGCCGCGTTACCGGTAAAGGTGAAAGCCGAGATGCCCGCCATCAGTGAACTGCTGCCGACCAGCCACCAGGTGGCCTTGCCTCCGCCGCGCACAAAGTCGCTGGAGCTGTGGCTGAGCCGGCCGAAAAACCAGCCGACGGCAACGAGGAAAACCAGGTAGATGCCTATTGTGATGTAATCGCTCGTTTGCATGGCTGGCCTACTCGGTGTAAAGGTCCCAGTCTTCGAGGGGGAGGATGTCCGGGGCACCCCCGTTGACAGAGCCGGGGGTCAGCGTAATGACCAGTGAAAGGTCGTTACCGGAGGCCGGGACGGTTGCTGTCAGTATTTGGCAGCCCTGATTCTGGTGCTCCTTTTTCGTGGGAGGGGCGGCTGATTCGATGCTGAAGGTCGCGTCAGCGGGCTCTATAATCTCAGCTGTCAGCTGTTGACCGTCCAGCGTCAGTTGCGCGCTGCGGCCGTCATCCGCGACCGTGATCGTTGCGCGCGTCATCATGCGCCAGACCAGTGGCTTGTCTCCGGTGGGGGCGTGCCACTCATCCTGAACGAGGACTTGCTGGTTATCGATCAAGGCAATGCCGCGCAGGATTCTTTCAGCGGTGCCGGGAAAGACCTCCGTCATGTCCACGACAGCACCGGCGAAGCCCGGCGCATCGAAGAAATGAATGACCGGGGCGGTGGCGTCCTCCTTCTGAATTTCCTCACCCGGACCGGCGGTGTTGTGGCTGAGGTTCGTCATCCGGAAGTAGCTCCAACGCTGCCCGCCGGGCTCACGTCTCCAGTAACCGGGGAGCGAATACTTGCCCGAGCCCAGGTCCTCGGCCCAGCGGACGCCGTCGGCCTCCATCACAAAAGACCCCAAATCGAGGTGCGCATGGGCAAAGCCGTTCAGCCCGGCCTTCATGGCAACCCAGACCGCGTCCGGATCCTCCCAGGAACTCCGTAAAAAGACCAGCTCGGCCACGCCGCGCTTATGGACATTGAGGGGAAGTGTTTCGAGAACGCCTTCCCCATCACTCCCCTCCCCGGCCGGCATCCACAGCGGGAGGAGAGCGGCGAAGCGGTCAGCCCCCCCCTTGGGCAAAGTGGCGGCGTAGCCGCTGAGAGGTTTTTCCTGCGCGTCGGCCAGTCGCTGGCGAAAAAGCGGGATGTATTCGTCTTGTCCAAAGTGTTTGATGAGCCACGCCGCGACCTTGGAGCCGCCCATTTCGGAAGCCTTGGCCGGGCCGCCGTCACCGTATGTAAAGGCCACCCCGGTCGGGCCAAAGATATAGGCCAGATACTCGCTGTTCTTGTCGAAGCCCTCCATCCCGGAGAGCCCGTAGTCGGTCCCGAGCTGGTCCTCCATCAGCGCAATACATAGGGCATTGAACATGACCCCATAGCCCATGTACGTGGGGCTCTCCGGCCAGACGCCATCGGGCGCGTAGTGGGCCATGGCCCGGGGCAGGCTTTTGCGGGCGCCCTCGACAACGAGTTCGGTCATCTCAGGCTCCTCATCCTGCAAGGCGAAAGCGGCCGTTAAAAACCCGCCATTGCAGACCTGGTTCCAGTTGTTGAAGGATATGTCCGTGTTTCCGACCGCGGACCAGTTGGGACGTTTGTCGCCGCCGGATACGCCATAGGCTACCGGTGCGTAGTCGAGGCACTTGTCCATCAATGCCTGGCGAATCGTTGCCCGGTCTTCGGGCGAGAGTTCATTATAAAACCAGTCGTAGCCGAAGCCGACGGCGGTCGCCATTTCAGCGGTTACAAGAAATTGTTTCGGTGCCCAGTCCGAAAAGGAACAGGCGTTGAGCAGTTCCTCACGGGCGCGTTCGGCGTAACGCTTATCGCCGTCGAGGTGATAGATAAGCCCCCATGTCAGGATGCGCCCAAGGATGGCACGGGCGATCTTCAGGCGATCAGTGCCCTTGGCATTGTATGCGAGCGGGGGCTCATGGTAGTAGCTCTCGGCATTCTCGCGCAACCCATCGATCTGTCGGGCCACGAGCGGGTCCGACTTTGCGAGTTGGCGGATATCCTCCGCGCGACTATCGGTTAACAGGAGCCGCGGATGTTGACGGTTCACGAGGGGGCTGGCGGGTGGCGTAGAAGCGTTTACTGCACGCGCCGGGACCGCTTCCGGTAACGGTGTGCGACTGATGTTGCTATCGCCAGGCTGATCGGAAGCGAATGGTCGATCGCATGCCGCGAAGGAAAAAGCGGCGAGCGCGCAAAGGGTCGATGAAAGCAGGCGTCGAAAGGCAGAAGGCATGGATGATTTGCGTTGTGGTCGTTAAGGATGAAAGCAAGGGCTCCGCGAATTTGGCTGCCGGTGACCGGGTTTTATTGGATCCCCCAAGCGGGAGCATCCATGTCCTGGGGGCAATCTTCTACGGTCCAACGGGTCATGTGTCCGTCGTGAAACATGATATTTGCATATCCGTCATGATTAAAACCGATATAAGACCAGGGACCGTTACTCTGTCTGATGCACCGGACGGAAGGCTTGTTGTTCTCGGCCAGCATGACGACTTTACTGCTATCGACATCGGCCAGTGTTCGGCTCTTCCCGTCCGTCCCAAAGGCAATCCCGACGGCATAATTACTCTCCCACCATCTGTCGGGGTTCTGCTCTTCCTCCAGACTGGGACAGGAGAGGGCCTCGCACATAAGGTCCGTGCCCTGCCCGTAAGCTTGCAGGTCATCAATACCGAGATAAGGCCGGACGACGACCGTCCAGGTCTCGGCCGCAGCCCCGCCCGAAAAGGCGTAGTTGGGCGGGAGTTTACTGCCGTGCTCAGCCTGATAGAGTAAAATGGCCTGTCCGAGCTGTCGCATGTTGCTTGCGCAGGCTGAACTGCGGGATCGTTCCTGGATCGTCTTGATTATAGGGAGGATGATCGCGGCGAGGATTCCAATCACCGCAATGACCGTGAGTAATTCGATCAATGAAAAACCGTTGGGGCGTCGGCGCATCATACGTGGGTAGGTAAAGGTGTGATGGGGGCATGGGGCGGAGGAACGCGCCTCCCTTGTGGACATAACAGTAAACGAACGCCTCATGTTTACAAAACCGTTTTATATAACACAGGTTATAAACCGGGCACATCCTCCCCGCCATACCTTTATTCATGGGGGATCCACGCGATTAACCCGTGTTATCATTCGAACGTTCCCGTGGTCCTGTTTCGGACTCAAGTGTCGTCCTGAATACAACCGCACGCCCGGCCTCGGCGCAGAGTTTTTTACGTAATTACAGAAGCGAACAGGCACAATATAACCTGTGTTACAAACCGGCTTCTTGAGAAGTTAAAGAGAAACGATAGCCTGCGAACCAAGACGAATCACTATCGAGCATGAGGGTAATCCTTCTGCCACCAGCCCCCCCCCCGGATGATGCCACCCCAATGTTCCCCTACCCTTTGCATAAGTCCCGGAATGCGAGCAGCTGTCCGGTAAACGACAACCCCAGACATCCCACCTTTCACTCCAATACCAACCACTCAGAATCACACGAATCATGAATGACCTACCCCGATCAAACCCAACTTCGACTTCAATTTCCTTCTTTCTCAGGAAGGGGCTTGCCCGGCTGTCGCTGAGTGCGCTCGGCCTCTGTGGACTTGGCTCCATGGCCGCAGCCCAGACACTCTACTGGAACGGCGGCTACGAGGGCGATCAGGGCTGGTCCACGACCGAATCGGTGACCCCCTGGGCCCTGACTCCCACGGGTGACCCTGAGACTTACTGGGTCCCCGGCTATGATGCCGTTTTTACCGCCACCACCCCGGATGTGGATGTTTGGACGGCTGTTGCCGGAACCGTTACGATTCAGGATGGTGCCACCTTTACGACCAAGGGCACCAGTGGACACTCCCTGACGGTTAACACCGGCGGCAGCGGCGATTTCACGATCAAGGATAACAGCACGGGTGACGGAATCCTGCGTGTCGTTCTCGACGGCACCTCTGCCTGGGACGGTACCATCACCGTACAGGAATTTAACGATGCGAACAGCGGGCTGGTCATCGATGACAGCAATGACGGCTCTGCCACCTCGACCGGCAAGAGCACGAAGATCGTCCTGGACGGAGGTAAGCTGATGCTGGGGGCTGGTATGGTCGCAACCACAGCGACGATCGGCGAACTCTCCGGCCAAGGCATCGTCAAGATCCGTGGCTCATACAGTAACACGCGCGGGGTGCGTATGCTGAAGATCGATCAGGACACAAACACGACCTTCAGTGGCACCTTTGGCGAAGACACCACGCGTGCCGACAACAGAATCGCAATGACCAAAGCCGGTACCGGCACGCTGGTCATTTCCAGTACCAGCGGCCTGGCAACGGATGCCTGGGGCGGATATTCTGGCGAAACTATCATCGAAGCTGGATCGCTTTACCTGATCGGCTCATCGGCCACCACGTACACGAACGTCAGCGGACAGAACAGCTACACGGTCTTCGGTGGTGCGACCTTCGGACTGGACGGCACCCTTACCTTTGGCAGTAATTTCGACGGTCTGGTTACCGTGCAGGACGGGGGCATCCTCGATCCGGGTCGGCAGAATGCCTCGGGCACGATGACACTGGCGGGCGGTAACGGTGCCGGGGCGGGATTGGTTTTTGAGGGTGCGGCCAATATCCGGTTCAACCTCGGTACCAATCAGGATATGATCGTACTCGAAGAATCTTCGATGGTGGGATCGGCCAACGGAGGCGATGGCAGTGTGACCTTCATCTTTTATAACACGGGCGACGTGGTCATTGGAGAAACCTACAATATCATTAGCTTTGGCGGCACGGCACAGGGAATCAGCCTGAACACCTTTGCCCTGTCCGAGGAAAGCCTGCTGGCAGGCTGGGACGGTACGTTCAGCTATGGCGGTGACGGCAACGAACTGCAGTTCACCGTGTCTGCCGTGCCGGAGCCCGCGGAAGCGGCGCTTTTACTCGGCCTGCTCGTGGGTGGAATCGTTGCACTTCATCGCCGCCGCTCCTGATGTGGACATTGAAGTTCGAGCATTCATTAACCCGCTAAAGCCATGAAGCATTTTACTCTTATCGGCATTCTGGGCCTACTGGCCGGATGCTCATCCCTGTGCTTGGCTCAACCGCTCAACCCGGACCCTGGCTTCGAGACGGGGCAAAGCGGCTGGGGCAAGCCCTTCGTCCCAGCCGACAGTCAAAACCGCGGCTGCACACTGGCCTTCAGCGCGGAAGATCCGCACGCTGGCAACCTCTGCGCAGTCATGTCCTCGGAGTCGGATAGCCGTTTTGCGATTACTCCCAAAGGGGGGACGATCAATGTTTTGCCAGGGCAGACCTATGCGATATCCATCTGGAGCAAGGCTGGCGCGGATTTCAAAATCCACCCCAAAACGCCGGGCTTTATCATCCGCGTGGATATGCTCAAGGGAACGCAACAGGTTGAATCGCTCTACATCGATGCGAGCGGCAAGGTGAGTGGGACGATTGGCCATGACGGGCCCGTAATTCCTGATAGCTGGACCCAGGTCAAGGGGCAGGTCTCCGTGCCCGATGGCACTTCTCGCATGCGCGTGAACATCTTTTTCTGGCGTGCTTCCGGCCATCTGTATCTGGACGATATGGCTATCAATCCGGTCAACGATTGAGTAGGGTAAAAGGCATGCCACTTCATCTCTCCCCGGAGCCACTCTTACTGCTAGTGGTTGGTACACTGTTTTCCTGTCTGGGGATAATCGCATCGCCAGTACAAACCGCTGACGATACGATCACGCTGGATGAGAGAGCTTATGCAGTGGAGTGGCTCCTCAATGAAGAATTTGAGGATGCCGGTTGGAAAACCCGTTGGAAGGTCGAAAGCCAGGGCCCAGGGGTCAGCGTGTCGGATGGCAGCATGCGGATACGGCGTGACGGGATGGAGAAGCCGCAGTCGGGCGTCACCGTCTGGTATGACCAAGACCTGCCGGACGATGTCATCGTGATCGTTGACGCGGTCACGGCTCCGGGGAATCACGCCTGTAATCTCAATTTTTTCCTCCATGCGAGTGAAGCCGGAGGAGCCCCTTTACGCTATACCCGCAGCGGAGCCTATCGGGAGTATCACCAGATCCCGAATTACCTGTTCACCTTTACCGGCGGGTTTATGAGCGGATGGTCTCGCGCCCGACGCAACCCGGGCTTCACGCTGATTGAGTCCGATGAGAAAGTTCGCGCCGAACCCGGCGAACACTACGAGATCACCCTCGTATGCCACCAGGGAGAGCTGAGCTTCTACATCGGGGACACATTAATCCATCGCTACAGAGATCCGAACCCGTTGCCAGGTGGAAGATTTGGGCTTAGGACATGGTTCTCCGACGTGGATTATGATCGCATTCGTATCGGGCATATCCTTACCGATGAAACACACACTTCTGACTGACGATTTCTCCTCGAAGATTTCTCATGAATGCGATTTCCGGGCCACACGCGCAGACTCGACCAACTGCCCCTATCCGTCTTGGCGTCATCGGATGCGGCTGGATCATGCGCGGCATCTACGCCCCCATTCTTAAACGGCTGGAAGGACAGGTCAAAGTCACCGCGCTGTGCGACATCTCAACGGAAGCGCTTACCGTGGTCGGGCAGATTTTTCCCAAAGCCAGAGCTTACGCAGGGGTCGAGCAGATGCTGGCAGAGGGAAATCTGGATGCGGTGATGGTCCTCACCTCCGAAGGCGTTAACGCCCGCACCGCCATTGCCGTGCTGACAGCGAATATCCCCGTCTACCTGGAGAAGCCTCCAGCCCGGGACCGGGAGGAACTGCACCTCCTGATCGCTGCCGTGGAGAAATCGTCGGCCACACTTTACGCTGCCTATAACAGGCGTCATTGCCCCTTACTGCGCGAATTGGAAATTCCGAAATCCCTGCGGCGCGTGAGTGGTCGGATGGAGCGGATGGGAAGAACGTTCCGAAGATTTCCCTATACCGCCTTGCACCTGATTGACTCCCTGCATTACTTCACGCGTACGCAGGCATTGGACATTGAAGCGAGCGTGCAAGACGGCCCGCCGCGTGGGTGGCGACTCAGCTACCGACTCGATACCGGCTGCCCGGCAGAGCTTACCTTTATCCCTGACGGAGACACACACTGCGAAATTCTCGTGCTGGAGGGGGTGGAGAAGAGCGTAGAGATTCACTTCCCAAATCCTGAAAGCGACGACGCGCAAGGGCGGCTGATCATACGCAACGCTAGCGGCGAGGTTCGCGTTATTCCGGGAATAGCGGGTGATCCCGCTGTGCAGATGGGATACGAGCCGGCACTACAAGGTTTTTTGGATAACCTGGCGGCGTCGGGCACCGTACCGGAGGCCTACCGGCTTGATTATGCCGCACCGGGCATCAGTCTGATGAATGCCATGTTTGCAGCGATTCCAGATGCCGAAACGGTCGTAAAGCGCTAGTGTTATGTTAGCTATGTTCTTGCTATAAACCTTGGGTGGAGGTGGCGGGTCGCGGTCGTGCAGCATGTATTTCTTGCCGGTCAGGAATCCTTCGAAAGCATCCGTCAGATTCCGGGCAATCTGAAGCATCAGCTCGCCGGAGTATTGGCAACCGATATGCGTGATCTCCACCTTGCGTGTCAGCAGGTCTATCACGAAATGCACCCGATACATAGCCAGGCCGCGCAACGTCCAAACCGGCACCATGAAGAAGTCAGTGGCTGCAAGCTGATCGGCGTGAACGCGGATAAACGTCTTCCAGTCCAGACTGGTTGCTGCGCTCCGGCAACGGACGAATACCTGCCTCACGCAGCACCTCCCCGATGGTCGAAGTGCTCAGCTTGGGATAACCCAAATTCTGCATCACCCCTTGGATGCGCGTGTATCCCCAGCCCGAGTTCTCCACGGCCAGCTTGATGATGAGCGCATTGTGCTCGGCCCGCCGAGCATGAACTACGGAATGATCTCGACCCTTCGGACCATAAGCCATAGCGACGAATTGACGATGCCAGCGATAGATAGTCTCTGGTGTCACGAGTGTCGCGATCTTCATCAGCATCTTACGCCCCAGGCAACGGCCCTTCTCGGCCAAACGCCTGCGTTGGTTCGCGTTGAAGCGGACGCGCTTGCCCTTGGCGTGGATGTCGAGTTGTTCGCGAAGAATACGGTTCTCCTCGACCAAATACTCAATGACTTGCTGCTGATGACGGTTCATCCAGCCAGCCAACATGCTTAACAAAAGTAAAGCTTGCGGTTTCAAGCTAACTTTTTCAAAAAACTATAAGTTGCCGTCAAGAAACAAGAAACCATGAAATCGAGCGCTCTAGAAAATGGCATAAGGCTCCACTCGCCATAGACTAGGTCGGTTGAAGCTCCTCTGAAGTGATGACTAGGCGCCCAAAGGAAAGCGTCCGGGAAAGCTAGTATTGGTAGATGCGGACCCCCAGCCCACCACGCTTATTGTATGGATGGGGCGGGAGGATGATCACTAAAGTTCGCCCCCGGTCGTCCGGGGAACCGACCTTAAAATGGGTGACCTCTGCACTGCCGTTATCGCTGCTGTCAGTGAGCCTGAGCAAAACACCCTCGAAGGCGTTTTTACTGGAAATGGGCATGTCACGGATTTTTCCTTCCTCGAGCTTCCAACGCTCATCGCCAATCTGCCCGTAAACAACCGTGTTGGTTTGATTCCAGAAGCGGATATTGGAGGCCCCCTGCTTCGAGTCGTTCAGTACACCGATCTGGTACTGGTTGACGTCGCCGGGCGACTCCCTGATATAGAAGAGCAAGCGACGGGCCTCAGGATCGACTCGGGCGCTGCCCACCGCGCGGTAGTTAGGCGTACCGTCCTCCATCGGTGGCAGCTTTTCATAGAGGACAAAAACATCGTCACCCTCATATTTATAAGGGATGGGGCTGATGCGGGTAAAGGATGGCGTAATAGGCTGGAAGCTGCCTTCAGTGCGGTAGTAGAGCTGCTGCTCATGGGATGGTTTCGCGCTATATAAAACACTGAAGTCGAATTGAACCAGTGGCGGTTCATTAAGCTGAGCGCAAACGACCGATGTGCCCAGCGTCATGAAAATGAGGATACACAGTGCTCGTTTTTTTATTACTGCATACATACGATCGTCGGGCTAGTTGGTATTAAATACGGCTTGTTCACGCTGAATATCCGCTTCACTCATCCACCGGAACGCTACTATGGTATAGCGTCGGCCAAATCTTTCGTTAATTGAGCCAGGGGTGGGTAATTCATTCGCAGGAAGTGTTTCGTCCACGTAGTCGGGGGTACGCTGCAGCAGGGCTTCGCACCAGACTTTCGAGTCGTCATATTTACCATAGGCGCGCACACGGAAGGTATCGGACCGAGCCTGCAGGCGAGAGCCGATGCGCGCGAGCAGGCTACCGGCCGTCAGGTATCGGGGCTGGATGGCCGTGGGCTCGGGCAGGCTCTCCGTAATCATGTCGGCGTGCTCATTGATATTCGACGCAGTCAACGCGTCCTCCAGTACCTGGCTGTCAATGAATCCGCTCAGCGACGGGAACGGTCCTCGTTCTTTAACGAGTCGCGCGATTTCGCTCGCCAGCGTTTCCAGTTCATCGGTGCTAACCGGGCGCACACTGCTCCACTCCCGACGGACCGGATCGCTATCGGTATGCAACAGGTCGTAATAGCCCAGCCCCGGATGCGTGTCGATGCGGCTGCTCATGATGTACGGCTGCCCATCATTACCCGGATCGATCTGGACAGAGGCCGCGGGATCGTCGTCATCAGGATCGGCAGGATTATTTTCTGAATCGGGGCGATAGACGTAGAGTGAGTCGAGCGAAGCAGAGCTGAGCAAGGCCAGCCAGGCATCCGGGGAAATCGAGTTCACATTGAAGCTCCCCTTACGGCCCAGCTCAGACGCCATAAGTTCGGGCTGGAGGGACAGCGAGCTGACGGGTTTAGAGTCAAACGTCATGTAGCGGGGACTGATTTCGACATCATCCGGATCTCCCGTATAGCCCGAAAGAAAGCTCTTGTCCCAAAGCTGTGCCTGCAACTGACGTACGGCGGCACGCACCTCGGTATTCATGTCGCTGTCATCCTCTAGGTCGATCGTATCGGCAGCCGTCGTCAGACTCCAGGCCGGCGCATAAGACAAGCCCTCCAGAAGCCCTGTCATATCAGCCTCGATCTGCTCTTCAGACAGATTGGAAAAGCCCGCATGCCGCAAATTGGCGATATTGTCCGGCGACCACGCAGGCACATCAAACAGCAGTGCCCGCTGATGCGGTTCTTCGCCCTCGGCCTGCCCGAAAACTCCCTGTGTCTGATCCCCCTCGGCGGGAATGCCACTCACAATCTCGTAGGGGTCGTCATTGCCCTCATAAACCGCTTCGTTAAGACCGTAGGGAACGCCTCCGCCAGGCTGGCCCGACGAGTTCTTCGTCAAGGGGGCGTGAATAGAGCGTGGGTCAGGCGTGCGCTTCAGCCAGTCGGCTGAATGCGTATCGTCGGCCAACTGATAGCCGATCACGACATTGGGCGAGCGACGACCGTCCGCCCCGAATGTGCGCATCCCCAAACGACCACTCTCGGTCTGAAAGGGTTCGGCATACATGGGAATCCAGCGCTCCTCCAGCAGCACGTCCTCGCTCCGGTCCGGATAGGTTCCTCCCCCGGCATATTCGTTGGGCACGTAATAGAGGCGTACGCGGAATTTGTGAGGTTCCTGACCGGGCATAGGCGATCTGAAATTAAAGCGCATGGAATACTCGAGAGGAGCCAATGCTTGTGCGGTGGCGGAGTTTTCTCCCCTATCAATACGCTGGTTATAAGCGTAGCCGATGCCCATGCTGTCGTTCGGCACAACGTTACTGTTACTGATGTCCTTGGGCTTCCTAAAAAAGCTCGTATTGGCATCCGGCGACACACTATCGGTCGTATCGGTAAAGCTGGTACGCGCATTGCCGATATTCTTCCAGCTCTGCTTACGCACATCGTGGCGCGAGTCAGTCTGATAACGCTGACTGAACAAGCTGGAAGCGCCGGGGCGCAGTCCGACCGGGTCAAGCAGCATCTCAATCTGCGGATTATCGGCATCACGCGCTTGCAGATAATCGGAGTTCAGATCGAGATAAAACGTATGACGCCAGGATTGCGTCCACAGGGAATCAGTGAGGTCAGGACTCGCGCTCGGATAGACGGTGACCGAAAAATACTCGGAGCCATCCCCTTCAAGCTGGTTCCACGCCGTCCCGATCGGCCCAGGCTGGAGGTAATCCGTGTCACTAATAGCGGGATCGCGACCGGGCAAGTGATCGACAACCACCCGGTAACGCGAAGGATCAAAAGCGACCGCGTAGGGATTGGTGATCTCGACATTTGGGAATAGATGAAACTGGTACGTGAACTGATTAGCGACCATACCCCCTCCGGTCGCATAGCTGCCATTATTCTCAATGTGGAGCCAGTAGTTGAGCTTGATTTCACTGATGATAGGATGAATCGTCGAGTTCGGGGTTATTGACTGCCGGAAGGGACTGCCGTTGAAGGCGGCTAACACCTCCGAGGATTCGATATAATCCCTCAGCTTCTGCTGTACTGCTTGCGGCAGATCGATGGAGAAAGCCCTCAAATCGGGATCACCACTATCAAAGGCCCAGGTACTCAGGTCGTAGAGCAGACCGCCCTCACCAGAGGACTGCGCCAGCACGCCTACCGTCTCCGCAGTCAGTCCGAGCGGATGATCCGCGACATTGTTCTTTTGCAGAAACAATTCCAGCCCCGATGCATTCGAGGCCTTGTCGAATTTATCGGTATCGGTAGCCGGCTGACTGAATACATTGACCGGCAATCCCCATGACGCGCCATGCAACCACTGGGAGCGGATTTCGGGGCTGGAGAAAACCATCCCCAGCGCCTCTGGCGTAGCGTGGCCAGGGGCCAGCGATACCCGCTGGCTTTCATCGCCGATCCACCACGCCGCTTCATTCGCCCCGCTTAATCCAGCGCTTCCGGCGCCCATGTCGATAAGGTTGGCACGTACCTCCACCGGCACCACTTCGCCCGTGTCGTTCCTTTCGCCGTAGGTCATGAGCAAAGCCCTCTCCCCGCCCTCACGTTGGCTGGCGAGGGTGGCAATCGGAGCGTCACTGCCCAGGTCGCTGGAGACATTGCTGTTGTAGACATGCACCCATCCCTCCTCTCCCTCCACCGAGGAAGGGACGGTAATTCTCGTGTCGGGTCCGGTGTACAACTGGAGTTCACCGATAGCCATCTGTAGAGCGGTAAGGGCATTTTCACGGGCATGAACGATCTCCACGCTCGTGCCCGCATTACGGGTCTCGACACGGATCATAGTCGTGAGGCTGGACAGCAGCAGAAAGATGAACGCCATTAGCACCAGCGAAATGACAAGGGCAAAACCCTCTCTGTATGCAGAATTTGACGGGGTTCTGGGGAGCATGAGATTTATGTGGTTAAAAAGTTAGCCAAGGCAGACAAAGGCATCTGCCTATAAGTGAAATATTATAGAAAACTACGAATAGTACAATTCCCGCAAGAAGGCATCCAATAACAACCAGTCTCCATGATGGTCATTAACCATACATAGGCCCCAATCACATGATCACTCAGGTATCTATTCATAGATAAATGTAGCCTCTTGAGAGGGATAAAAGTCTACGCGCAGCGTCGCGCTGTTTTGTCCGGGAAGACGCACCGTGTAGCGGCCAGCGCTGCCAGTCACCTCGATATCATCCAGCAGGGCGGCCACCAGGCTGGTATCCCGAATCGGCATCACCAACGAAACGACTTCGACCGTTTCGCCGACACCGAGTGTTTTCCAGGCGCAGAAAACGTCGTTCACCGAGGCGTACTCGTCATAGGGATTGTTAACGTACTTAACGGACGCGCTGCCCACGGAGGGGAAGTAAAAGAGCGTTGGTATATCCGGCCGGGGCACCGAGCTGCCCCCTGGCAGAGTGGCACGGTGCGCGGACTGGAGCACCCAGTCGTCACCTTGCTGTGCGGGCGGGCCAAAGATTTGAAAGAGCGTGCCGACCTTGACCCCGCCACTATAACCGCTGACAGCCTTGATCCGATCCAGCAGAACAAGCACGCCGTTATTGAGCAGAACGGCCTGGCGCTGAGCCTCCACCCCCGGATAGGCAAACTGTTCATAGTCCACGACACCATAAGCGACATCGTCCGATATCTGAACAGCCTCCCAACTGCGAATATGATAGTCAAAGGCCGCCACATAGCCGACATATTGCGAATAGGCATCCGAACCGTTGCTGGGCGCGGTCACATCCGAGGAGGCCGTCGGCACAATCGGATAATCGATTTGGGCCGGTCCGGCAAAGATGCCGTTCGTTAAATTGGCGCTGGAACGCCGGCCATAGCGAGTTGCCAGATGCGCGCCCTGGTACATCAGCACATCGACACCGATCCGGTGATCATGAGCGGCCTTGTGCCCCGTATAGCTGAGATCCATGAGCATATACGGAGAGCGCGGATGGTGCCCCGTAGACAGGATCAGCTTATCCTGAACATGGACATAGTTCGTGTCTCCACGCCCAAGCAGTAACCCATCATAATAGGTCGAGGAGGTGATGCGGTCAGTGATGCGGGATGGGACATCCGCTTGGCCCGGTACAGCTGTCACCTCAAAGGCCTGAATATGCTCGGGCCATATCCACAGGTGCGGCAGGACTTCATTGGTCAGGCGCTCTGTGGCGTCTCGCAGATAAATATCCGCGTATTTGCGGGCGACGTATAAATAGAATGGGTTTTGATAGAGCTGATAGCCGACCATCAGGTCCCAGGTCAGCCACACGCCGGCATCGAGTTGCAGTTCGTTAGTCGTTCCCTGCCCCACCATGCGCTCCATGCTTTTCCCCCACTTGGCAGACTGCCCGCTGCTGCACACCGTACGCGCCATCCGGTCGATGATCCGTTGGATATGGATGGAATTCTGAAGGTCACTGACCCGGTCCATTTCATACCCCATCCTAAGAATTTCCCTCAGCCCGGTACCAGCATCGTAGTGCGGGGAGTTGTCCGCGTCATAGGACATGTTAATGACATTATCCCAGAACGTCTCGAAGGTGGACTTTGTCAGGGGGTAAGCGCTGGCGTCGTCTGCGTAAAGGATGGAAACCAGGGAGGCCACCCTCATCGCAAAGACCTCTTTGTTATAACCGGTTGTGTAGTATGCCCCATCGTAATAACTCTGGCCTTCGATATACGTCTCAATGATAGCCTCGACATCCTCCTTAAAATCGCCGGTGTAGGCACCCAGACGCTTCAGTTCGCAAGCCATTTCAAGCAAATAAATCGCGGGCTGAACCGTGTCCAAATCCCAGATGCGTTGCCCTTGCGGAGAAGTATTTATCGCATCGACAAGGGCTTGGCATCCGGCCTGTCCACGCGCCAGCATCCTGGGCGTTATGACCGTGTTGATCCCCGGCATATTATACATCGTACCCATGCGCGAGAAATGCAGATATAGATCCTCAACGGCTCCGCTTTGTGTCGCCTGCGCGGCCAGACCATCGACATAGGCTTCAAATGTCCCGTCGGCCAGCTCTGAGCTGACCTCATCCATATGGTCCTGCCAACGCTGCTGGAGGAACCGCTCTCGCTCGATGACTGCGGCATCCGCCTCCTCATGCGGCACCGCATCCATCGGAAACAGGGCCGACTGAGCGGGAACCTGCGTCACCTGAACCTGTAGCTTGGAACCCGTCGAAGTGTTGTTGATCGCATAGCCGGGCGTCACGCAATGAAACACCATGTTGCTGGTATTAATTAAGGGCGTATCATTTTGCCCAAATGCTTTCCCCGAGCCCAAAACAATGGTTTCACCATGACCAGGCCGATAGGTGTCAAAATTGACATTGACGTTAACGACCCCAGCCCCGCTGCAATCCAGCACCTCGGACACGGCCATTTCCCCGTTCTGTCGATCCCAGCTCCAATCGATATTGAAGTTTAAATCAATAGTATCGACGGCATTCGCGCCAGAGATTTTCCTGAATCTGATTAAATCTGCGTAAGAACCTCCAATGGTGAGGATCAAGCTCTCGGGCTCATTATTGAATAAAACCTCATCCGCGATGAAACTGCCACCGGAGATGTACGCGTCAAAGGCACCGTTTTTGAGACTCAAGTCCTGAGCGCTGGGATTAAACACTCCCCCAACCTGCGTAAAGATCGTCGGCGATCCATAAGTCATCAGCAGCGTATTATCGGCGACAAGCTCTCCTTTAAGTATTTCAATATTAGAGGTCATAGTCCCACCCACCTGATTACCAAAGCGGGTGGAGTTACCTCCTCCGATCAAATGCAGCGTCCCTCCACTGAGGCGCAATGTAGGCTGTGAGCCTGCGCCCTGCTGACGATAGTAGCCAACTGTCAACGCCCCTCCCTCGGTGATATTCAATTCTCCGTCCGAAGTGTGGACAATAAAGTCGCTCGCTTCCCCAACGCTCACCGGTTCATCGACGGTCATGACATAGGGGCGATTAAGATTAATCCTGTCCGCCACTGATGGGGTGTTACTGGGCAGGCTGCCGGGCGTCCAGGTACTGGCAGGGTTCACCGTCCAATAGCTGTCGCCGACATTATTCCAGCCCCACGTGCTGGCATGAACGAGACCTGACATCGAACATGCCACAAGGGTGAGTACAAGCAAGTGTCTATGGGGATTTTTCACAACGGGAGGATGATTCAGGGGGGATTATTTTAGAAACATTTTGACGTGGACTCCACCTCCGGGGGCATATCCCAGACTGTGAGACCTGTCAGATCTTTGCGATTTCCACCGGTGAGCAGACTGGCGAAATATCCGACGAACATGGCAAACACGAACGCGATCACGGGGTAAAGCATCCAGTTCACGCTCGTGTACGTCTGCACCAGGTAGACAATGACGAAGCCGCCGATCAGGGCGCTGATCGCACCGAACGAGTTTGCCCGCCGCGTCAACAAGGCCAGCGTAAAAACCGCCGGGAACGCACCAATGATCAGTGACATGAGCCGGGAGAAAGTCTCTTGAGCGGAGGCCAGATTTAACGAAGCGATCAAGATGGCCGCCCCCATCCCGAGCAGGCCCGTTATCACCGTCATCAGCCTGGCCATTTTCAGGCAGTCGCCTTCCGTCGGATTTTTCTTAAAGTTGCGATAAAAATCGGTGATGATGACGGTTGATACACTGTTCATGGAGGAATCCAGTGAAGACATGGCCGCTGCGAGAATGCCAATCACGACCAAGCCCGAAAGGCCTGCCGGCATTTGCCCGGATATGAACTGGGGGAACACCGTATCGGTCGCCTTCGTCAGGTCCAGCTTCATGGGAAAATGTTTATAGAAGACAAAAAGAGCGATCCCGACCAACCACATGCTGCACTGCAACGGCAGGGCCCATAGGTAATTCCATAGCGTTGCCTTCTGCGCACTCTTGACATCCTTGACCGAGGATATCCGCTGGATAAACGCCTGGTCACCGATCGACATAAACGCAGTGACCGGTGCCATCAGCAACAGTATCCAGAAAATCGGCAGGGTGAAATCCAAGCTAAAATTGAAGACCTGCCATTTATTATAATCGGTGGAGACCTCCAGGAAAGTGCTCAGGCCTCCGTCAATCCGGCTCAAGATCAGGAAGACACAGAGGATGGCCCCCCCCAGCATGATGCCAAACTGCACAACATCCGACCAGATAACGGAGCTGATACCACCCAAGGTCGTATAAAACATGGCGACCATCCCCGTGACGATAATGCAGACGTAGACATTGATGCCTGACACCGAACTCAGAGCCAACGCAGGCAGCAAAACGACTACCCCCATGCGACCGGCCACCTGGCTGACCACATACAAACCAGCACCTAATAAACGGATACCTTTTCCGAAGCGGGCCTCCAGATATTCATAAATACTGACAATGTTGAGCTTGCGGATAATCGGGATCAAAAAGATAGCTGAAAAGACCACCGGGATGATTCCCAAAAACAGATTCGCTCCGAAATAAACAATGCTCTCTTTATAGACCAGAGCGGGAATCGCCATCATGGTGATCGCGCTTGCCCCCGTGGCCTGCGCACTGATTGCCGCCGCCCACCACGGGATTTTTCGACCGCCGACAAAGAAGTCCTCACTGTTTTTTTCCTTGCGCGCGTAGTACAGGCCGATCGCCACCATGACGAGAATGTAGATCCCCATCAGGGTGTAATCGTAGGCCCCTAGACTACCACTGTCGGGGGTGACCCAAATCTCACTGACATGCACGCCCTCCTCGCTGAAATTAAAGAGAACAGGGACATCTTTTTGCATGGCCTTGAAACCCGTTCGCTCCGTCACCCGCCAGTTAGTCATCCGACTCCGGCTTTCGAGTGCAGGGAGTGTTTCGAGTTTAAACCAGCTATCGGTGATGATATTGTAGGCCAACACCAACGGTAGATTTGTGCGCGAAACATCCATGATCTTTGAGAACCCGTCAGCATGTCCCTTCGCGGGTAGATTGGTGAACAACAGGTGCGACTGTCCCACGCAGGCACCGTCAGCGTCTCCGACGGGGAAGGGCGCTGCGGTTAACTCGGTCCAGCCGGTGCCCGAGCGGGACCCCTCCGTACGATAGCGCCACAGATCATTCCGAGCCGCCCAACCAGTCTTATCCGCATTGTCCCGACTCCATCCGCCCGTGACAATGATCGAGCCCAACTGTGTACTCACACTCGGGAGCAGACGTGCGGGCAGCGGACTCGGTGTCTGCTGCCAGGTCGCATCAGGGTCATCAATCGCCAGCGTGAATATCGAGTCGCTCATGTGAAGGGGCGACATAGAGGTCAGACCACCGATGACCCATATTTTTCGGTCAAAAATGACCGCTCGCGCAAACGCCAAGGCGGTTGGCAGGGCCGGAAGCCCTGTGCTTGTCACCTCATCGCCATCGATCCGATAGAGCACCGCACTGCGACTGGGTTCGCCTGAGACAAGCCCTCCGATCAGATAGAGGCCGTTGTTGCCCCCCAGGACAGAAGCCGCATAGGCCCGATCATCCTCTAACGGATAGGCATCCCACGCTTCCGCATTTTCAACCAGACGATACAAGTACGGGATCGGCGTGCCACTGACTGACTGACCAGTCGAAGGCGGCTCAAGCATCCCGCCAGCCGCGAACAAAGCGGCATCACCACCTTCGATTGTTATTCCATAACCCTGGGCAGGAAGCGGCGGCAGATCATACTGCGTCAGGGCCTGCGCGGCCGCCGCCTCGGTCAGACACAAAGGTACCAGCAACAGGGGTATAAGTCTGATGTATTTCGCTAAAATCATTTCAACGTTGGCATGTTCTCCCAATCGAGAAGCTATAAAGTCGAGACGGGTAGCTGGGCATTGAGCAACTCGACGGAGACCGACGGACTTGCCCAGGGCAGGTTTAGCTCAGAAAATAGTTTCCCGGTATCAAAGGCGGTCACCATAGCATTATCCATTTCCTCCATATACATGAGCACGCCATCGTCCCCGAGAGGCATTTTGCGGATTTGGTCTTCGCCGAAGGAATGTACGGGCATTTGTTGCATACCATAGACACACACGGTGTGAGCAAATGCGGCGTCGACTCCACATAGCGGTCCCACTGCATCAATGTCCTGCACCCGCCGGATGCAGTGCCACAGCTTGCACATGGGATCGGCTTCCGGATTCCCGTAGTTAATGGGTTCACTGTTTGCGCAAATGGCGACAATCTCGCCGTCCTGGGTCAATCCGACCGTTGCATGCTCAAACTCAAACTCGAACACAGGGCCGTCGTTGTTTTTGACGCAGTGGGCTGCGTAGAAAAGAATCTCCACATCTTCCAGAGTCTTGATTCGGCAACATGCTGCATCGAAATTCTCAATTGCATTGGCCCGATAACATTCTCCGGTGATCTCAATGGGAGTCGCCGCCTGAGCAATCGTCGGCCCCGTCAAGTAAAGCATGTTATGCAGGTAATGGGCTGCCGCGTTGTTGATCGGACTGTCATTCACGTGTCGCCCTTTGGGGTCACGGATTTTTCCGGCCCAGTGGTTACGCTGGTAGTAAGCACTCGCCCGGGGCCAGGCCACTCGTGTTTTTAAGCGTAGAGGCTTGCCCAGGCGTCCGCCGAGGATATCCGCCTTGAGGCGTTGGATGGCATCACTAAATGACCACTGGTAGCCGATCTCGATAAAACACTCTGAGACCTCTGCGATTGCGCGCATCTGCTGCGCCTCCGCAAGCGTGGCCGCCATGGGTTTCTCGCACAGCACGTTATATCCTGCCCGCAGCAGTGCACAGCTCTGCTCCGCATGATAGCTGATCGGTGTGGAGATGACCACCAGGTCGGCTTGATGCTTCGAGCGCAGAAAATCATCAAGCGACGAGTAGTGTGCGATTTCAGAAGATGTGAGCCCAGGATAATTTTCAAACTGCGTCCGGACAGGATCAACGATCGCGGAGATAGAAGCTATCCCCTGCGGATAGATTCGCTCTATTGCCTTCATGTAATCGCGGCCATAGCCGCCACTACCCACAATGACGATATCTGTTGAGCTTTTAGGAATATTCATTTTCAAAATCCATGTGTGGCCTTCATAACGACAACTGCCGTCAAGGCCGGCTAACCATCGACATCAATCCGTTGGTCGAAGTTGGATGCGCTTAATTTGCATGAGGGCCTCACCTTTCGGCAAATTCACGGGAGTGAGGACAATGTTCTTCCAGCCAGCGCTGACAAAGGAGAGAGGACCAACATCGACAAAGGTCAGGTTATTATCGCCTCCGGTGTTTTTTACCTGTGCCGTGAGGGTGTTCCCATCGGCCTCTATCTGGTAGGTTCCATTAGCCCTGCCGGAGCCCTGCTCCACCCGGAGCTCATAAGTGCCCGGCTCGGGGACGTAGATCGGATAATCGACGGAACCGCTTATCCACTTACTAATGACATCGGGGCTCCGGAATTCCCACCCCTGCTGCCCTGCTATATTTGCGATGGCATCTTTGGGCTCGGCTACTGCAGGTCTGCGAGCCGGGTACGCATAGCTGTTCGGCTCACGCGACACAGACCATTTTCCCTTCCCGTTATTCAGGACAGTGAGGGTCACTCCCGGCAGCACGATCCTGGCCGTATCACCGGATACCCGGATACCCTGGGCGACATCGCTACCGGCGACCCCACGCTTTTGTGGCACGACAATGGTGAACCATGCCATCGGCTCCGTACCGGCCACGGTCCGCTTGGCATAGGCCGTGTTCAGCAGCCCCTCGCGCTGATACTGAAAGCCCTTCATATTCCCATGCCGGAATCCGCCCGAGATTTGCTGGACACCGATCTGATTTAACTGCGGCTGATCGAACCAGACGGTCATGCCGCTGCCGCCGTACCCGATATCCTCAGAAATCGACTTCATCGGAGCCTCGCCATAACTGGTAAACCAATTCTCCCCCTGCTCATCCAGCGAATAGAGCTGCCATATCGAGCCTGCATCCAGCCCTTGGGCTGTGCTTCCCGGTTCAAGCACGTCACGGATCACCAGCACGCCTTCTTGCGTCAGGACGACCCCCCGGCTCAGCGCCGAATCATAAGTGCCGTACTGGTCGAACGCCATATAGCCGAAGACATCCTGCCCCCGTTGCTCGATCCACGAGTCATCGAGATTTGCCAGGAGGGTCTGCATACTCCAGTGGTGCCAGGCATTAATGCCGCCGCGCTGATCAGGGAAGCGGATCTCCATCCCCGTCAAGGCCTGCAAGGGAAACGGCCCCTCATACATTAGATCATATTGCAGCAAGGGGTAATCTTTGACGTTGAACTTGAAATCATAGGGCGTCGTCGGGCTGTTGATAGAGCCGTTGGCGCTTAGCTGGACACACAGGGAGCTGCGCCCTTCGGTGTGCTCGCTCGATTTACTCACCAGCTCAGTCGGCCACCAACTGTTTTTACGGTCCGCACTGGCCGGCCCCTCAAGGTCGTCCACGACAATCGTGCCCTTCGGCCCAACCAGCCGAATGTTGTCGATGTACAACTTTACCTTAGCGAATGCGGGATTCAGAAAGCGGATGCTCATGCCGGTCAACTCGCGCATGTCAGGATCGCTCTCGCCTTCGATCGTGTTGAGGCGGTCTGTCGGAACTTGTTGCGTGCGCCAGGTTTTCTCTGGCCACTCCGGTCTTCTTGGCCACTGGTCAGAGTTTTCACCGACGATGACCTGATTGCCAAAGGGCGCCCCAGGCACATGCCGCTCATAGTTATAGAAAAGCGGGGTACTGTCGGCCTCGTAATAGCTGACGGAAGGACGGTTATCCATCGTCGCCTGCGAGTGATCACCCCGTGAATACAGGTCGATCATGACCATGGAATCGCCGGGCTCCTGGCCGGTTTTGAGCAGCATTTTATCCTGATGGGAGTTGCCAAGACGATCATTTCGGATCGTGGTGATGCTGTTTTCCGGCAGTGGCATCACACCGGACTTTTCATAGAGATCGACATCCAGAAACAGCGGATAATCCACCTCCTGGATATCCCAATATCTGCCATAGTCCGAGTACCTCGCCTCGTAGGCACGGTAGAGCTTGCGGGCGCCACCGGCGAAGTGCGGGTCCTGGTAGATACTGGCCGCGTATTCGAAGAGATTGATCCAGCGGATAAGCGGAGCGGGGTGAAAATAATCGTCGCCCCACTCCGGCATGAAACCTTCCGGAGAAATCATGTACAGGTACTTTTCAAAGGCGTTATGAAACTGATCGCTCTGGAAATCGTCTTCCACGCCCAACTGCTGGGCCAGCAGAACAATGCCAGCGAAGCCCAACGAACTGTAGTTACCGGAGTTTTCGTCCAGATCACCGACTTCGCATACCATCTCCCAATATCCTTCCATCGCGTCTTCCAGCTCGTGCATCCGTCGGTCATTCGGATACATCTTGAGCAAGGCTGCTGCACCGGCCAGCGGGACCGTCACGCGGTTTGAGTGAGAGCGACTGTTCGCCAGGCCAGTCCCCCACTCGATGGTATCGGCGACCATCACTTCGAAATCTGCGTCCCACTCCGCTTTGAACGCATCAGCTTCTTTCAGCATGCGCGCGGAAATCATCATGGGCTCCATCAGAAAGCAATCCGTACGGTGAATGTTGCGGTTGTTGGATGCCGCCCTCAACTCCATGCTCCAGGCGAGTCCTTTCCCAAAAAACGCCTGCGCGATCTTGATGTATTCAGGATTCTGCGTGCGCGCGTAGAGCATCATCGAGAGCTCGGAGCATTTAAAGAGATCGAAGGGGCGGCGTGCTTTCAGCTCCGTGAAGCTTTTCTGCTCAAAGGGCTTTACCGCATCCTCCCACCCGTATTTGCGGATATTTGCATCCAGAATCTGTTCGTACTTTTGGATGTAGTCCGGCAGCGGATACGACTCCCCTGCTTCATTCGCACGGCAACTGAGACAACTCATGAGCACGGGAAGCAAGACAGACACAAAAACGATAGAGTGGATGCGCATATTCACGGGGTTTAACATTTGAGGTATTACTTGTGACACGGCGAATTACTCTGACTCTGGGTAATGAGCCGGAGGCACCATATTCTCCGGGACATAGGGTGACTGCCAGTAGGCACTACGACGCCGGAAACGCAGGTCGGATGTCTGCGGCCACCAGTTCAGCCAACTCCTGGGATCACTGCTGACAGAGATGCTTTTAGGCCCCTCGCCGTTTTGATTAACCGACGAAATCGCGTATTCATAAATCGTTACACCTGACATATCCCGTCCGGCATTCTCTGCATCACCCGGAAGCGGGTATTCCTGAACAACCCCAGTTGCCGCAACATCCACACAGGTGTTACTAAGCGCATCCTGAACCAGCGTCCACTGTTCAGTCCCCTGTTTTCGGCGATAAAGGCGGTAGGAGCTCGCCCCCAGCACCTCCCCCCAGCTAAGCGCCACCTGATCGTTGCCCAGATCAAGCGTAAGCCCGTCGGGAGGGAGAAGCGGCTGGTCGCTCACGTACAAAGGATAAGCCGGAGAGGGCTTCGCGCTGCGTTGACCGTTCAGGGAGATCGCTCGCAAATGCACTTTCTCCCGGTTAGTTAAACCATCGATTCGATGGCTGCCCTGTGGGGCATCCACATCGAAGGTCACGAGCGGCTGCCAGCTCTGCGTATTATCTGTGCTGATTTCCAGGCGTATCTGTTTCGTACCGGCGCCGGCCTGCCAGAAGACATCCGCCCCGCCGCTAAAGTTCTCCGTGCGCACAATGCTGCTGCGCATGGGCTGGACGGTATCTTTGGTCAGCTCCCATTGGTGAGCCCCTGCCGGCAGGTCAACCGTCAGCAAGGTACCCTGCCGTTTGACGGGGACCAGCTCCGCGTCGATATAAAACTTTACCGAAGGAGTCAGCCGATTGCCGCGGATTTGTAGTTGTCCGCCTTCAGGGCTGGAAAATTGCCCCTGTGCCGACGCAGGGTCGGAGGAAATAAGGCTGATACCGATATCCGGACGATCGACCTCCAGCATAAAGCCGTTTGAGCCGATCTTTTTACTCTGCACCATGGCCATTTCCAGAGTATCTCCCCCATGCCGGATCACTCCGGCTTTACCGTCAAAGACATCGCGTCCCATCTGATAGATGACGCCGTTTTCGTTTCGGAAAACCGTGTCGTCACTGGCGGCTGTTTTGACCTGATAGACCCCATCGGGCAAGGAAGTGCCTCGGGCGTTTCGATACCCCTTGATGCTGGGCTCCTCCAGATATGGCAGATCCACAGCCGTGAGGTTCTTGACCTCGACATCGTCCTTGGGAGTTACCAGCACACGGCTGCTACCAACAAACTGCCGCTCAAAGCCTTTGCTCGATGGCGTCCGAACCTCTGTCCAATGGTCTTGGCGGACCATCATCGGCTTGAGGAACACCAAATGGGGAAATTCCGCATCCTTGGCGGTAAACCAGGTGAAACGACTCTCTGTGCCGCTCAGCACCTCATCGCTGAGGATAAAGTAATCGGTGCCGACCATGAATACATTCCGACTCTGGTACTCGGGCCAGGAATAGGCGCCCTCGCCCTTGCGCGGGGTGAGCTCGGCAAACTGTGCCACCCCGAGGTCGTAGAGTGGTTTCTCCAGCAGGTTCATCCCGATAGAACGAAACGCACCGTCTTTCATCACGCCGAAAGTCGTCACTCCGTCCGTATCGTCCATCGTACGATCGCCCGCACTCTCGCGCTCATGCCCGGTAAAGAGTTTACCCTGTGCAAAGAAATACAGGCTGCCGCTGGCCCCCTCACCGGCATTACCCCAGCGATAATTCGGACCGCGGTCCACCTGCTCCATATGGAGCGAGAGCTCGTCCGGCGCTCCAACACCGGCTCGCAGCACGATACCATGCCCGGTGTATTTAGTGGAGGTCAGCTCAGGCGGTGTCCCTTGCATATCCCAGTTGAGAATCTTCTGCTCGACCCCCAGCCAATCGGCGTGTCCGGAGTGGTTTTCATAGTCCTGATTAATTCTATCAATCCAGAGCAAATGCTCGCCCAGCATAGGCTTGTATCGAAGCATCATGTTCCCCAGCAGCCACACGACAGAAGGCGGCTCGATGCCGGTGCCGGACCCATGCGCACCGTGGGCGGGATACTGACGCTTGAAGCCCAGCTCGGGGTCCAGAGGGTCGCCCGGCTCCCAACTCTCAGAGATAGGCGGAGGCGCCTTTTGGTTACGGAAATCCTGACGCCAGAACGGATCGGGGTTATAGACCGGAGCCGAAAGCATATCCACCAGCCATTGGCCGCGAGAGGCCATCCAGGGATTCGCCCAGCGGTTTTTGCCATCGGTCAGGAGACCCGCCACCAGTGAAAATGAAAGTGGCCTCAAGTCCGCCCAGTTGTAAGTGCCAAGGCTTTCGGTCCAGCGCCCGCCGTTGCTGTTTAAGCCAGGCACTTCTGGGCGGGTAAAGAAACGGCTCGTCAGCCTGACGCTTTGTTCGTAGTAATCCCGCCACTCCTGCGACATAGGATGAGCCGGGAAAAGATAGGCCATCTGCATCGGCACGCACCAGCCGTCCGCGGCCATATTGGGTGCGCCCGCCAGCGCGCTGCGGATCGGGTGCATGCCCTCCCCTTCTGTGATGTAGCCAGCAGCCAGCATCAGCGCATCGACACGCTTACGCTGCTCCGGCGTAAACTGGGACTGCAGGCGATTGTAAGCATCTGTCACCCAGCCATAGACGAAACGATGCTGAATCGAATTGATGCCCGGCCAAGTATTGAGCCCCAAGGGATAAAAGACAAAGCTCGAACGAAAGAGAAAATCCTCGAACTGCTCGGGAGTCTTGATTTTACCCTCATCGAAGATCTGCTCGGGGTGCGGCTGGCCCTCGGGATATTCCAGCACCCAGTCTTTGACCTTATCCAGACAGAGAAACCCGTAGCGCGCGCGCAGCAATTGTATATAGCGCAACTGCATATCCTTGACGGAGAAGATCGCATTGGACGTGCGCCCTTTCTGCTGCACCGGCAAATAAATCTGCCGCATATTTTCCACCTCGGGCTGTTTGGTGTGCGGATCATAAAGAGCAATGCCGGTCGAGCGCGTTCCCTCCACCAGCGGCCACGTCCAGACCAGGGTGTTGTCCTGCCCGGCTTTCAGCGGTGTATTCGGGCCATAACGGAAACGCACCTGCAACAAGGTCGAGGGCTGCCAGATCGGATAAGTGCCGTCGTTCCATTTTTCATCGTCGAGCACGAAAACGCCCAATTCTTCACCGTCAGGGCCATCCTCCCAGAAAGAGATGTGAGGCGGAATTTCGCGCACACCATTGCCACCGTAGGGAGACAGGCGAAACACCATTTCCTCGCTGGGCTCTTCGTTCCATCCCGGTTCCCAGTGAGGATCCTCTTTGACGTAGGGCCTGATAATGGGCTCGGCGATGGCGGGCCATTCGACATTCGGATTCGTCGGCCCCTTCCACCACCCGGCGGCGAATCGAAAATCTGGGTCGAAGTTATCCCACTGCATTTCGACCTGTACTCCATCGGATGGCGAAATACCCGCCATGGACTCATCGAACTCGATAAAATCATAGTCGGACACGACCTTGATTGTCGCCGTATAGGTCGCGCCATCGGTGAACAGGTAGCTCAGTCGAATCTGGGCAAAGAGGTCACCGGACTGCACGACTTCAGTTGTCAAAGAGCGAACGGATTTGGCACCAGGCTCCAAAACTGAGTGACCGATCCAGCGATCCTTTTGGCGGAGAGACAAGATCGGGCCGGGGACCTGATCGTGCCGGGCAAACGTCTGCGAGTCCGGAAGACGTACTGCCAGCGTGCCCGCATTAACCTCCAGGACGCCCGCGTCTTTTGTGACGATCACGGGATGCTCAAGTTTGTTCGCGGCTATCGGGCTCGCGGCAACCGAAAGCTCGAATATGCGCTGACCACCTGAAGGCAGCTCACTGAAAAAGCTGATATGAGCAGTTCTCTCGCCTGACGCCCCTTGCTCGATGTCTGAAAGCTGAAAGGGGAGCTGACGCCCGGTGTCCAGATCCTTCAGACTGAGCACATCCACATCGACGTCTTTAGCCAGTGTGACAGGATAGGTTAACAGAGTCCTCGGCCAGGCATAGGCCGGAAAATCGATATTGTCGCTGATCTCGAAAACCTGCGGGTTCCCTTGCGAGAGAACATGCTTCGCGTCACTGGTCGGCTGGGCCGAAAGCGCTGCCAACAAGCACAAGCAGCCGATCGCTGCCGATGCGAATTGCTTAAAAAATGAGGGGCTCTGGAGTCGGTTCATCTTTTGAAAACGATGGATACGTACGTTGTCCGTCCACGATCCATCCGGAGGGGATGGGGACAGCAATACGAGTAAGATGGGTAAGCTATCGCAGCCCTCCCGCGTGGAGAGTCACAGCACAAGCAGCGGGGGATCAGAAAAACCAGCTCTGACGAGGTCCGATGAAGAACCCCGCCAGAGCCAGGTGTAAGCTCTAGCGACGGCGCTTCGCGACGGAGTAAACCGCCAGACCGATAGCAACAAGACCGCCCAGAAGGGAGCAGGATGCGTTCGGCTCAGGAATCACTGTCACCTGCAGGATTTGGCCATTGCCACCAGAGACCACTTCCCACTTCTCGACGGAGAAGCCATTGGTCAAGTTGTCGTCCAGCACCAAGCCCGAAGTCGAGATGCTGGTCGCAGTCAACAGATCATAGGTGCCGGCTTGGCCGATGAACCCGTCGGCGAAGTTGAGTTCAAGCGTAGAGTTGTTCAGTGAAGCCGAACCTGCGACCATGATTTCTTCGATGCCTGCCGCATTCAAATTGTAGGCAAGCACTGAGACCGGGCTGCTCAACTTGAAGTCCCCTCCGACATTGATGCTGTTGTCACCATCCCAGTTCCCCGTCACCTCAATGCGTCCCACAGTCGTCGCTGAGCTTGCCACTTCAAAATCACCGGTAACACTAAGAGTACCGCCGGAAATAGAATAAGTGCCGCCAACACTGGGGTTATCTCGGCCAATCTGTAGATTCTCACCGACCGTGAAGGCCCCACCGGTCTGCGTAATCAAGCCTTCACCTTTGCGCCCGATAAAAACGGACCCGTTGGTAACATTCAGGGCGCCACCACTCTGGATCGTGATCTGGCCGAAACCGGCCCCATTCACGGGGCTCAGATTAATCGCACCGGTTGAGCCCGCCGCGCCGGTCACGTTGAGCGTGCCGCCATTCTGGATGACCAGAGAACCAGCGCCGGCATATTGACGGCCGGCTTGCAGGTAAGTGATGGTCTGAGTCGTACTCAGTTGTGTTTCACCGCCTTTATCAAGATAGACGTTGTCTGCTGAAGTTGGCAAGCTACCGCCGTCCCAATTCGTGGGAACACTCCAGAGGCCCGTGCCTCCCGACCAGTAAACACTATCGGCACAGGCCGTGTTAGCAGCTATCGAGAATAGACCCGCAGACAGGATGCAAGCGATGAATGGGGTTTTATGTGTATCTTTCATGATTAATAATTTCAGGGTTAGGGTTTCAAGGTGATCAAATGAATGACAAGTAGCACTATGAGTGGGCGATCGTGCTTCCGCGCTCGACGAGTTCCGCCTCAAAAATCAGCTCCGCGGGTTCTGCGCCCTCGTCCATCTCGATAATCTTATCGAAGGCCTTTCTCCCCATCACCTCCATCGGCTGACTCATGGTGCTGAGGTCCAAGGTCTTGGTAAACGGAGCTCCGTCGTATGACAGCAAGGAAATATCCTGAGGGACGCGAATACCTATCTGATAAAGGATCGTGAGTAAACGGGCCGCCAATGAGTCATTATGAGCAAACACCGCCGTACAGGGACTTAAACGCTTTTTTAGCTCATTCAAATCCGGTTTGGAACTGATAATCACGGGCTCGTATACCTGAAGGCCTGCGGTCTTCAAAGCTCGCGTGTAACCTTCCTGGCGTTCCAGGTTTTGCCAACTGAGCATCCCCTGATGGTTATCCTCTGGTAGAGCCAGGGCGATATTTGTGTGCCCCAGAGATATCAGGTACTCAGTCCCCTTGGCAAAGCCGACCCGGTGGTCAACGCGTACTGTATTATAAATTTTCCAGCCTGGCATTTCCTGGTGAGGGAAAACAATGGTAGGCCGCTGGGTTTCTCGCAAAACATTGAGTGCATCAGAAGCAGCGTCATCCGGCTCGGACGGAAAGAGGATTGTTCCGTCAAACCCGCCCTGCTCCTTTAGTCGCTTGGCCAGCTCCAGCTCGTTTTTCGCCAAACCGAAATGCTGATAGAAAATCAGGCGCGTATTAAACTCGGTGGCGGCCATCCCCATCTCGCGGACGATACGGGAAGTCAGAGGCAGGTTTAAATCATTCACCAAGACTGCAATGGCGTTTGTCTTCACGGGAAGGCCCTTGGCGACAAAGGTCCCTTTATTGGGAATGCGGTAGAGTGTCTTTTCCTCAACCAACTTGTTCACCGCCTTGTTTGCCGTCATCAACGTGACCTCATAATCCTCCGCGATCTGGCGAACACCGGGGAGCATGCCCTCAAGCTTGCCTGAAAAAATCTGCTCCCGCAGGTCGTCAGCAATCTTAACGTATTTTGCCGCAACACGCGTTCGGGAAGGCAATTGCATTTCGCTTAAGGGGTGATTCATCGGAAATATACGGCTATTATATGGCATACGACCGTATACATTTCAAGCTTTTTTTCAGCTGACCATGGCAAGAGTGAAACACATCCTGAGCTTGGTTACCCGAAGATCACGCATCTGCTCAAAAAGGACGGCTGGGACGTAGGCAAACGGCTGGTGCAGCGTTTGCGCCAGGAGATGGGACTAAAGTGTCCGACCAAGAAGCCGCGCCTTCATCGGCGTGGTCCCTCGACGGGCTTGCCAACGAAAGCCACGCATCGCAACCATGTATGGACCTGCGACTTCGTGGCCGATCGCACGGCCAAGGGAGGCTCCATCCGCATGCTCACGGTGCTCGACGAGTTTACCCGAGAGTGCCTGTGCATCCATGTGGATCGCCACCTCAACGCCGCCAAGTGCGGGCCGTCATGAGCGAACTGATCAGCGCTTACGGCAGTCCCGAGCACATCCGCTCCGATAACGGCTCGGAGCTTATCGAGAAGAGTCTGCGGAGCTGGTACGCAGACGAGGGCATCAAGACCCTCTACATCGAGCCGGGCAGCCCTTGGCAAAACGGCTACATCGAATCCTTCAACGGACGGCTCCGAGACGAGTGCCTCAACCGTGAATGGTTTTACACCCTCACGGAGGCCCGCGTTGTCATCGAGGATTGGCGTTGGAAGTACAACAACATCCGCCCTCACCGTTCACTCGGACTGCTCACTCCGTTGGAGTTTGCTGCTAAATAAACCGCACCCGATCCCTTCAAAACCACCCCCCCAAGGCATGGGCTACACTCGGGCTACGCCCTCATTCCGCCCAAGCCTTGACACCCTCTACAACTTAACACTCAATCACATCATTAATCCGCTCAGACTAACTCTCAACGCGGTACAGTTTGCGTAGGCAGGTCACCGGTTAAAGTTCAGTTAAGGTAAAAACAGCGAATTGAGTAGCATTCAGTAGCATCCAGACAGGTTCCCTGTCGTTATCGAAGGCTATAAAAATTCACAAGTTGCGTAATATCAATAATTTAGGACAGAAAAGCCTTGGAGGTGGCGGGACGCCGCCCCGCTTACTTAACTCATTGATTAACAGCACCCACCCAATCCATCGTTTTTAGGGTCAAGATTCAGTTAAGGTATTTGAATCGTACGCAGTCGCATTCCATCACACAGGCCGCCGCACGCTTATGGATTGGTAGCCACAGATGGCAGGTTTATGTAATAGCGGGTATGCTTGCGCTCCCCTACTTTTCGAAACGCTCCCAGCTCCACCAAGCCCTGCAAATCACGCGTCGCTGTCGCACGCGAAGTCTTGGTGATGCTGATATAGTTCTCGGCACTGAACCCGCCCTTGAAACCATCGAGACCGGCACGGAACACCCGATCCAACGCCTTCTCCTGCCGCGGATTCAGCTGACCGGCAAGCCGCTGATACAGCCTCCCCTTCTCGATAATGAAATCCACCCGTTGCAGGCTGGTTTCCTGCGCCTTCAGGATCGTATCGGCAAAATAGAGCAGCCACTCCGTGATCTCGTTTGACTTATTGGCGGCCTCAAGCGCCGCGTAATAGGCTTTTTTCTCTCGCTCGATAGTATAGGCCAACGCAATCAGACTAGGCTGCCTCAACCCTTCGGCCATGACCTTTTCGGCAATCGCCCGTCCGATGCGCCCATTACCATCCTCGAAAGGGTGGATGGACTCAAAGTACAAATGCGCGATCCCGGCCCGAACCACGATCGGCAGCGAAGCCCTGGCTTGCGGAGCCGTGCGGTTGAACCAGCCGATAAATCCATCCATCTCAGCCTGAACCTTGGCCGATGGCGGGGCCTCAAAGTGGACGCGGGGGGCGTGATACGCTCCAGACACAACCTGCATCGCATCCTCATGCGTACGGAAAACGCCGATATCGGTCAAGTCGGTCCGTCCTTTCATCAGCATCCGGTGCCAATCGCAAAGCTTCTTGTTCGTCAACGGCACATCGAACCCCCGATAGAGATCAACCATCATTTCGGAGACTCCCTGCTCGGCCAGCGACGCCCGCCGGGCATCTGTAGCCAGCCCAAACTGGCGTCGAATCGATGATTGCAGGCTATCCCGATTGAGCATCTCGCCCTCAATCTCCGAGGTTTTTTGAGCTTCGTCGCTAATCAGCTCAATCGTCAGTTCCTGTTTTTTCTCGCCGTCGAGATGCTGGCTGGCCCCGAACAAACGCCCCGCCGACAGAAGAAAACGCTCCTCGAAAGGCTCAATCTCTTCTGCCCGATAGGTAAAATTCGGCCAATCAGCCTGCTGCCAGTTCCATTTCATGAGTTATAGAAGCAATTTCTATAACTCAAATATAGCGAAAATTATGATTTATAAAAGGCTATTTTTTGGCTCATCCGCCCATTGAATCTCACCATTTATTCTTCCTCTGGAGCAACGACGGTGGCATTCGCGAGATCATTAGCGTTCACAGAGAAAGACTGGCCGTTGCTGATTACTGTGAGCGTTTCGCCTGAGCGTGCAGTTACCGTAACCTGCTGACCCTCGCCTAGGCCTAGCACTCCGTATTCCTTCGACGTCAGCATCAACGTTTCACTCAGCTCCAATACTGCCGGTAGCGGAGTGTTCTCGGAAAAGTACTCTACCGGGTTTGACGCTTTGGGCATAGTTGGCGGGAGTAATGTCTCTGCCGTCTTAGGCTGTGGAGGTTCTTCAGCGTGCGGTTTAGACGCACTGATTTGAGCAGGTCCAGCTGCAAGTGCCTTGGGGGGCGGCGATGCAGTCGTCGCAGATTTTTTCGTCAGAGGGATTTTAGGCGGCGAGTATGCAAATATCAGCAGAATGACGCAAATTGCGGTAATGCCGATAGCGATAAAGGGAAGTTTATCGAGAGTTGGCTTCTCCTGAGATTCTTTGGATTTGTCTTCCATTCCCTCTACCGAAGGTATCTCCATGCCCGCTGCGTGAGCGCCAATGGCAGACTGCGCCTCAATGTAATCACCGATACCACGAATGGACTCGGTGATTTTTGAAAAGCTGCCAACACGGGATACGTGTAGAGCCTCATTGAGGCCGAAACGGCTGGTAAGCCGCACGTCCTCATACTCGGCAATAGGAATCGTGGGGTTGTTGGAAAAACGACGGTCGGGGCCTCCCTTTTTGTTCACATAGCGCCATGTCTGGCCGACGGTGCGTGCATCACGCGGCACGCCTTCGTCTTCAATAAAACGAGTGGTGGATATATCAATGCTCAGGCTGTCATAGGACAGGCCGCCAATATCTTTTGAATCCAAGATCAGGATGCGGTCAGGAAAGAAATAAAGAGTTTGTGAGCCGACCCGTAGCGAGGGCGTAGGAATGTTCGTTTTGACAAATGGCGGATTGTCGAAATGCACAGAAATCTGATTACGTGTCACCAGCCGATTCGCTCCGGCGTGGTATTTGGAATCGCGCACTTTCCCCACAGAGGGGATGTGCCAGATTTTCTTAGCGGACGATAGAGAGCTAAATGCCGCGTACAGATTCCGAAACACATCGACCGCATCATCCGTCAGATCATAAAAGATCAGGGTGGTCTTCCTCCGAGCATCATAGACTCGCAGCACAGAATAAAGCCCGATCGATAACAAAAGCAAAACAAGCCCGAAGACAGGTTGCGGCGCGGCAAACCCGAGGAGCGAAATAATGATCCCAGCAACCAAACCAAGAGGCGCAAAACGGATTCTCTTATGCTTATCCCGCAGTTCCTGCACAAGGGATTGAGAAGATGAGTCAACGATCTGAGCGGTCGCCTCACTATCAATTTCCAGCATAACAACACCGTCTATTGATGACGAAGCTGACGGTTCGACATGGCGAGGCGAAGGGGATGAGTCAGGGATAGGACGGGATGGCGACGGGAGAGAAGTACGGTAATAGACTCCACCTCGCCCAATGTGGACGTAATTACCCCGCGGGCCCGTTCCAACCCGGAAGCCTTTTATGCCAGCGGACACTCCTACTCCCGATTTGGAGAGATTAAAACGAACCGGTCCGAATCGTAGACTCTTGCGAATGTAAAAGGCCATACAGCGGGAAAAATACACTTTCGAGACAGGCACGGCAAAGCGCACCACAGCGAGAACAACACGTTAGCATAGATAACGTACCCCAGCATAAATCAATCATTTTATGCCAAAACCAGAGTGACAACCAGAGGTTCATACCCTAAGAAGGATGCACACAAGTCTAGCCTGCGCCACTTTACCCGTCCATGACAGCCCTATTCGAGCCCCATTTCGAGCACTCGCCCGTTCTGAAGCTTCTACGCAGCGATCATGCAGCCTTTATACTCAGTTTCCTCTACGAGTCTTTTAAGGAACACGGCAATAACCAGATTGCGGAAGAAGACCTCGAAGTCATCTTGGCCGACAACCTGAGGTATGCCCAGGAAACGACCGCTAACGCCCCCACTCAGGATGCGCGGGCTTACCTGCGCCAGTGGTGCGGGGACGACTGTGCTTACCTGAGACGGTTTTATTCGGAGGAGTCCGGATGTCACGTTTATCAGCTTACCCGCCACAGCGAAAAGGCCCTGCTGTGGATGGAAGACCTACGGCAGGGGGAAAAGCGCGGATACAGCACCTCAGAGTCCCGGTTCACGCGCATCATGACCGAGCTTCGTCGGCTCGATCAGGGCACAAATGCCGACCCGCGCGCCCGTATTGACGAGTTATTGCGCCAGCGCGATGCCCTCGATGCCGAGATCAACCGTATCCGAGAAACCGGTTCCGTGGAGACGATTTCGGAGGGAACGGTTCAGGACCTCCTGCACGATCTGGAAGGCATGCTCACGGCCTTCCTCGCCGACTTCAGGGAAATTGAGGACAATTTCAAACAGCAAGCCCGCGACCTGCACGCGCTCTACCTGGAGCAACAGGTGTCCAAGGGCGACCTGATCGAGCACGCCCTTGACGCAGACGAAATCCTCCGCAGCCGCGACCAAGGACGCAGTTATTTCGGTTTTCGCCAACTGGTCCGCTCCGTCGAGAGTCGGGAGGAACTGGCCCAACTCATCGATCGCGCCACCTCACTCGCCCGGGAACAGGGTATCGACACGCTGGTTTTTGACAATCTGCTGGCCCGTCTCTTCAATGAGGTCAGTACCGTACAGGACGCCTATCGGGGCATCTCCGGGCAATTGCGCCGCATCGTCGAGGAACAATCCGCCCGCGAGGCCCGCTACCTGCGCGATTTGCTCCGCAAGATATGCGCCCTCGCCCACCAGTGCCGGGACACCCCACCACAGGAGGCGATTTTTTCGTGGGAGGAAGCGCTGCGCTTCAATAATCTGATGGAGATGCCCTTCTGGGAACGTCCCGCCGTGAGTCGTTTCGGCGGCATCGAGGACTCCCCGCCCGGGGACGATGACTGGCAGGCCGAACTCGCCAAAATCGGTAAGCCGCTGGACTTGCCACGCTTCCGGCGGCGCGTGGAGGACGCTCTGCAACACCGCCCCCAAATAACGCTGCGCGAAATGCTGGAACTTCATCCCCTGAAGGACGGGGTCGTCGAACTGGTCTGCTACCTGATAGTGGCAACCGAACGGGAGGGCAGCCTCATCCGGGCCGGAGCCCGCGAACAAATCGACCTGTGCCGCCTGATCCAGCCGCGCTACGCCGAACTCGACCAAATCATTTTCATACGCTCATGAGTGCTTCCCTAACCCTCAGCCACGTCATCGTCCGGCTCGTCTCCGGCCCCCTCTATCAGGAAGAAACGGACCTATGGAATCGCCTCCGGATCGAGAGTGAAGCCGTCCGTCGCCACTATGCCCTGATGGGGCTGGAGGTCGTCATCGACGAGGACGCCGGGTACGCCTACCTGCGTCAGGCCGAAACCGACGAGGAAGATGACACTTCCGGCACCACCCCGCTTCCGCGCCTGCTGCGGCGCACGCCACTAGGCTTTCACCCCACCCTGCTCATGGTCCTGCTGCGCGAGCGCCTGCTGCGGCATGACCAGTCCGCTGAAGGCGAAGCCAATCTCTACCTCGACGCCGCCCAACTGGCTGACCTGCTTCGCCCCTATTATCACGCCTCCACCGACGAAAAGAAAACAGAAACGCAGATCAGCCGCGCCATTGGGCGCTTACAGGAGATCGGCATCCTGCGTCCGCTGCCCGACCGCTCAGAGACCATTTACCGCGTCGAGCCCATCCTGCGGACCAAACTCCCGATCCAAGAGCTTGAAGCCATCCGGGACCGCCTCCGGGCATATGTCGAGGACGACCCGGCGGACAGCGAAGCCCCTGACACCCCGGACGACTCCGACGAGGTCTCCCAACCGGAACAATCCGAGCCTGACGATTTAACCGCCAACGACGCCAACAACCATGGATGAGGATCAAGGCATTCTTGAATTCGCCCCCGACCGCTCCACGGCAGGTTTTCGCCTGCACGAGTTTTCCCTCTTCAACTGGGGCACCTTTCATGGCCGCATCCACACGATCAAGCCGGACGGTCGCACCGCCCTGTTGACCGGCGCGAACGGCTCCGGCAAGTCCACGCTGGCCGACGCCATCCTCACGCTGCTGATCGACAGCCGCAGCCGTAACTACAATCAGGCCTCCGGCCAGATGGACCAGAAGCGGCGCAAGAAGGAACGCTCCGAGCGCGACTACATCCTCGGGGCCTACTCCCAGATGCACGATGATGACCTCGGGCACACCCGCACGCAGTATCTGCGTAAGCCGGGCGAAACCCACACCGTGCTGCTGGCCGTCTTTTACAACGAAAACTTCAATACGTACGTCTCCCTTGCGCAGGTCCTGTGGATCAACACCAGTGGCCGCATCGATCGCGCATTTCTGGTCGAGCGCCGCGCCCTCACCGTAGCGGGAGACTTTGATAACCTCGGCAGCCCCTCCGAGCTACGCGGTCGCCTGCGCGAACGCGGACTCGACCCGATCGAGACCTTTACTGCCTACTCGCAGCGCTTCCACGAGTATCTCTATATGCCCCGGGACAAGAGCCCGATGGATATCTTCAATCAGGCGATCTGCATCAAGGACATTGCCAACCTAACCCGCTTCATTCGTGATTACATGCTCGACGACGGCGGGGCCGCTGAGAAGCTGGCCAACCTGCGCAAAAACTTTGAGGAACTACGCCTGACCTACCAGCGCATTCTCACCGACAAGGAACGGCTCACCATCCTTGACTCACTCCACAACCAGCACGAGCAGATCACCCTCCTCGACAAGGATGTCCAACGCTGGAACGCCCGCAAGGAATCCCTGCGCCTCTTCCTCGCCGATCAGGAACACGAACTGCGCAGCCGGGAACAAGAACGCCTTGAGACCCAGCACGCGACAATAAAAGCGGATATCCTGAGCGCCGATCTCCAGGCCGAGAAAGAAAAGAACCGGGCCGAGGACCTCAAAGATCAGCTCAACCAAAGCGACGAGGGCCGACGCCTGCGCGAGTTGGAAAAAAAGAAGGAGGAACTTGAAGGCCGTCTGAAGCCCTTGCAGACGCGGGCAAAGAATTTCCAGGAGAAAGCGCTCACCTGGCGAGAAGGCACCCAGGTCGATAGCGCGGGCTCTTTTGCTGCGCTCATGCAGGCCATCGGACACGAGCTTCCCGCCGTCAAGGACGCGCACGAGAAGGCGGATGGGGAACTGCGCAAGATTGAAGCCGATATGGGAAAAAAACGGGAAGCCCAAGCCACGCTCAACACCGAAGTGCGCAGCCTCCTGGACCGCCGCAACAACATCCCCAACGACTTCATCGAACGCCGCTCCCGCATCGCCAGCGCCATCGGCGTCCAGCCCGGGCAGTTGCCCTATGCGGGCGAGCTGTTGCAAGTCCATGAGTCCGAACCGGAGTGGACAGGAGCGCTGGAACGGCTGGCCCGGAGCTTTGCCTTGAGCATTCTCGTGCCCGAGTCATTACGCTGGAAAGTCGATGACTTTGTCCACCGCGAGCACCAGCGCGGGCTCGTCGTTTATCACGTGGTCAACGCCCAGGAGCGCGGCACTCCCAATCCCTTGCTCAAGGAAAACTCAGCCGCCAACAAGCTCGACATCCACCCCGACGCCGGGGAATTCCGCGCCTGGCTGGAGCGCGAGCTGAGCTACCGTTTTCCCCACGAGTGCTTCGAGTCTCCCGGTGACGCCTTTCATCGCGCCGACAGCGCACTCACCCTCAACGGACTCATCCGCCAGAAAGGGGGCGAACGCCGCAAGGACGACCGCTCCCCAATCGGCGACCGCAGCCACGACGTGCTCGGCTGGGACAATCAGGCCAAGCTCCGCGCGCTGGAGGAAAATCTCCGTGCGCTGCAACAGGCTGAACGTGAACTGGAAGTCAGCCGCAACCGCCAAAAAGAGTCCTGCGCAAAGCTTCGCAATCGCATCGACGCCGCCAACCGCCTCCCCGACATCGCCCCGCGCTGGGAAGACATCGACTGGGAGTCCGTCTCCGTGGAGATCGAGCAGGCTCGGCAGGAGATCGACATCCTCAGAAAAGGCTCGGCCGCCATCCAGCAATTACGCGATCAGTTAAAGGAGGCCCAACGCCTCGAACAAGCGGCCCGCACACGCAGCAGCGAGTTGAACCGTCAGCTCGGGGGCATCGAAACCCAGCAGGGTGCGAACAACAAAAGCCTCAATCAATGCCAGGTCTTGATCGGCGCGGCTGAGGCGGCCCGCACGGACGAGTTTGACCCGCGCGCGTATCATCGCGAGCTGGCCCGTATGCTCGCCTTCCCCATCACCTCGCTTGCCTCTCTCGACGAAGCCCGCATCGACCTGGAGAAAGAGATCGATCAAAATCGACAAACGGCCATTAGCCAGCGCAACAAACTCACGTCGTCGATCAAGCACGAGATGGAGCAATTCCTCTCGCGCCTGCAAACCGAGGACGCCCGCCTCCACGATGAGCTCGCCTCCGGTGATTTGGCGCTCCCCGGCTACAACGCCAGTCTCTACACCCCCTTCCAACGACTGCGCCAGCGCATCCTCGAAGACGACCTGCCCAAAACCGAAGATCGCTTCCGGAGGCTTCTGCATACCAACGCCATCGACGAGGTCCACAACTTCGACAATCTCCTGACCACGCACGCCGATGCCATTGAGAAACGCATCGAAAAACTCAACGGGCACCTCCGACAAATCGACTTCGACCGGCGCAAGGGAACCTACATCCAACTCGTCCCCACCCGTAGTCACGACGATGCCCAGAAGCGTTTTCGCAACCTGCGGCGGTACGCTCTGGCCAATAGCACAGAACCCCAAGACAACGATGAAAGCCGCCTGGAAACGTATAAGCACATCGAAGAGTTTCTGCGCGAGCTGGAGAAAGACGAGACCTGGACCCAGCGTGTGATCGACGTGCGTAACTGGTTCGAGTTCCGGGCCGACGAATTTAACCGCGAGACCGAGGTGCGAGAGCAGACCTATGACGGCGCGTCGGGCAAATCCGGCGGCGAGAAAAACCGCCTCGCCTCGACCATCCTTGCGACCGCCATTGCCTACCAGTACGGGATCTCTGTCAACGAGCGCCAGTCCGACACCTTCCGCCTGGTCGTGGTCGATGAGATGTTCAGCAAGACCGACGACGAGTTTTCGGAATACCTGCTGGAGCTCTTCCGGGAGTTCCACCTCCAACTCATTATCATTCAGCCGCTGGACTCGAAAATTCACCTCGTGCAGAAATACGTCGAGCGCTACCACATCGTCACGCGCTCGGGCGAAGTCTCCACCGTGCGCAACCTCACGGTACAGGAATACAGTGAGGCCATGGCAACGATCCAGGCATCATGATCACCGTCAGCCAACTGCGCGAGAAAGCGCAAAACCGCTACCGCGACGTTGTCAAAGGGCTTATCCTGGGCGAGTCGGTCTTTCCGCTCACCATCCGCATAAAACTCCCCGCCACGACCGCTCCACTGTCAACCTGGCAGAACACGAAAGCGGCTATTCGCTCACAAAGCCATGAGACCCTGGGCTACGGATACAGCGTAGATTCCAAACTCATCAACTCCGTGCGCTACGCGGAAAATAGCTTCCCGCAGCGCCTCTACTTCGCCTGCGCCGAACATTACTTCCCCTACGTCGATAAACAGGCTGAAACCGTCCGGATGCTCACCAATGCAAATACGGTGGATAAACATTTCCCCGGAGCCGCTGCCTGGGCCGCCTCGAACCTGCGCTTCCTTGACCGCCCGCCCGAGCGCTTTCAACAGGTACTCACCGTCGCCGCCTGGCTCCGCGAGCATCCGGACTCGCGCCTCTTTGCCCGACAAATCCCCCTGCCCGTCCCGACCAAACTGGTCGAGCAAGAATCCGCGCTACTGGAGTCCCTACTCAACTTTATCGCCCCGGACCTGCTGAGTGCGGAAGGAGCAAACTTCGAAGAGCGCGCTGGACTTCTAACCAAGACCAGCCTGATCGAAGTCTCCTCCCTCGACGCTGCCTGTTCGACAGGTTTTCCCTTTCAGCGTTTCACCGCCACCGGAGAGGAACTCGCCCGGGCCAAGGATTTATTTCAGGCATTTCGCCGTGTCCTCATCGTCGAAAACCACATCACCTTCCTCACGTTGCCCCCCTTGCCCGCCACCCTTGCCATTATGGGCCAGGGCTTTGCCGTGCACCGCCTGGCCCCACTCGACTGGCTGAGCGAAAAGGAGCTCTTTTACTGGGGTGACATCGACGCCGACGGCTTGCGCATCCTGGCAGGCATACGCAGGAAATTCCCCCACACCCGCGCCCTGCTCATGGACAATGAGACCCTGATAAGATGGAAAACATACCAGAACCAAGGCAGCGGCACCCTTTGGCGTGACTCTGATAGTTCCAGCGCCCTCACCCCAAACGAGCTTGATTTACTCCAACGGCTTTGCGCCGAGAATTTACGCCTTGAGCAGGAGAAAATCCCCTATGCTCACGCCAAAGAAATATTAGCCTGTCAGATTAGGTAGTGGGACTCCACGTATGGCTCAAGGCACGTCGTATGCGTCCGTTTTTCCCTCAGTCATCGTCAATTTACCACGTATTGAGCGTTTCCACAAAACCATGTATTCACCCGTGTTTTTGCACAAATGTCGGCACTCATGAAAAAAGTCCTACGTTTGTTAAATCGCTGAATTCTCCACCCCCGAATATCACCATGAGCTTCAACCACAGAGTCATTTGTAAGCATCACCAACCCACGGATGAGTATTTCTACGAAATCCATGAGGTTCATTATGGTAAAGATGGAGCCATCGAAAAATGGACGGAGCAACCCGTGAAACCTTTTGGCGAAACACTGAATGAACTGAGCGGCGAGCTTTATCTATTCCAGAAAGCTTGTCGTCGCCCCGTACTTGAACTCAAAACGGTTGATGGGAAGGAGCAATTGGTCGAGGCCAGTGAAGACCGAACGCTGAATAATTTTGATGCCTTTGAGTTCATGGACCGCTCTTACGTCGCCCTTGACCACGTTGCGACTTACCTCGGCGGACATATAATGCTCAACAAGCACCCCGAACTCAGAGAGAAGTATGAGGAAGCGGAAAAGGCCCTCAGCGAACTGCACCAAGCTGCGAGCAGCTTGGCGATGTAGCCATCAAACCACTCTGGTTGCGTCCATCTCACAGCGCGTAGCTTAGAAAGGGTACGATGGAATGCTTATTCGTCTCGGAAATGGCATTGATCGACCTTTCGCGAGACGAACTGTATAAACTAGTCTGGAGGTCTTCGCCATGAGACAGTTTCGCTCGTAACACCACGCAAATAGCTTCTTAAAAGTATCGCGACCGACTAAACGTAATAGGTGCACAATCGGTATGCCTACCCCTGGTGTTTGAGCCAAAATGGATATCGATATTCCTTTTGGCTGCTAGAATAGCCATACCCTTGGTATCCCCGCTTTTCTTCAACGATCTCAAAGCTCGGAATCGACAGCAATTCAGTCACCTGTGGATAAGGACCACCAACAGGTAACGCTTCATAATCGATAGGTCCGTCTGTCTCCGGATTGGGATACCCTTTACCCAAAGGCGAAAGTTGCGAGATAGCCCCACTCGCCCACTCTACCCATTCCCGCTGAGACTTAGTCAACTTCCCATTCTGGGAAGACTCCCAATGCCTCTGGCACGCCTCCATAAAACAACGCAACTCTTCACTTCGGGTCCACCAATAGGTTGCCTTCTCCAGATTTGAAACAATCGCTTTTTTATGTTTCTCAATCAGTATTGGATGGTTCTCGATCGCTTCCTGACGTCTTGCTTCCTCGCGCCAACGCGCTTCTTCCAAGCGGTCAAGATACCGCTCGCGCAATACAACATCCATACGGCTGGCCATATTTGGAATAATCCACTCCAGTTCCTGCTTCGGGCTTTCATTCCACACGGAACGTCCCTCTTCACGGTACTGATTACTCAGACTCAAACGCAGCCAGCCCGTCGGACGTTTCTCCCGCTTTTGATATCGCGACGAAGGAGAAGGCTCCCCAGTCTTAGGATCAATAGCGATGTATTGCTCACTGATACTTACTGACAGCGATTCTCCGTCTCGGGCATATGCGATTCCTCCATGCTCTTCGCCGACCTGAAACTCAATACCCAGCTTTTCCATGTATACGTTCAACGCATGAAAGGCTTGAGCCGCTCTCCAGGCTAGTGAGTGCGTTATTTCGGTTATCGGGAAATCAATCTCCTTTAACTCGATCCACCCCGATTCATTCTCTTTTTCGTCTTTGAGTCGTGAATGGAAGCGCCGAGCCAAATCGCTGAGTTCTCCCTCTTCTTGAGGCAAAGTCGTGAGACGCGGCAATTCGCTTGAAGCATCAGTAGGCTCTGTCCCCAGATAATCGCCCTGCTTGAATACGATTTCATCCGATAAACCTTCGGGGGCCTTGGGCAAGGCCTGCTTTGTTGTATGGTAATTGTAGCGACGCTGGCGTGACCTCCTAGAATCGTACCATTGCGTTTGAGACCCTGGCGGGTAGAACCCGACCAGAAGTATGAAACGAAAGAGATACACCGAAGAGCAAATCGTGGCGCTCCTGCGCGAGGCAGACGAAGGCCGCAGCGTGGACGATGTTTGCCGCGAGCACAATGTGAGCAAAGCGAGCTTCCATCGTTGGAAGAGCAAGTACGGACAGATGGAGCTGCGCGATGTGAAGCGTCTGAAGGAGCTTGAGCGCGAGAACGCCGAGCTGAAGAAACTGGTGGCCGACCAGCTTTTGAACATCAAAGTACTGGAGCAGGTAAACGCAAAAAAATGGTAAGCCCGGGGCACAAGCGCGAAGCGGTGCGCGAGGTGGCCGAGTCGGGAACGTGCTCGTTACGGGCCGCCTGTCGGTATCTTCGTCTGCACTGGTCGAGCTTCTGCTACCGGGCTAAAACCGCCACCGACAAGATGGTTCGCCTCGTGCGTGCGATCATCGCGGTGAGCCGGACCAACCCGCGCTACGGTTATCGTCGCGTACGAGCGCTGCTGGCCAACGAAGGCTGGCAGGTCAGCCGCAAGCTGGTACAAAAGGTACGCCGGGCTGAAGGGCTGGGCGTGAAGCCGCCGCGCCCCCGGCAACGGCGTCAGGGCAAGTCCACCGGCAAGATCCCGACCGCGGCGACGCATCCGCGGCACGTGTGGAGTTGGGACTTCGTGGCGGATCGCACCGACAATGGAGCGCCTCTGCGGGTGCTCAGTCTGATCGACGAGTTTACCCGCCAGTGCATCAGCCTGACGGTGGCTCGCGGGCTGAAGTCAGCCGACATCGTCGCGGCCTTGGACAAAGCCATCGCCAAGCACGGTGCTCCCGAGCACATCCGTTCCGACAACGGGCCGGAGTTTATCGCTACGGCGACCAAGGACTACCTGGAATCCAAACGCATCAAAACCCTCTACATCGAGCCGGGCTCGCCCTGGCAAAACCCTCACGTGGAGAGCTTCCACAACCGCCTGCAGGACGAGTGCCTCAAGCAGGAGTGGTTCCTCTCCCTGACCGAAGCGCGCGTCGTCATCGAAAACTGGCGACGCAAATACAACAGCCAGCATCCGCACAGCCGTTTGGGCTTTATATCCCCCGACGCCTTTGCCAAACTCTGGCATCAAACCAAGGCAGTGCTTGGCTCCGTTCGCCCTACGGGCTCACTGCACCAAGCACTCCCGCAAACCATAACCCAACCAACATAATCCTACCCAGCCAGCGTCTCATCGCTCTGGTACGAAAAGTGGGGGCCGACCA